>JBHLPL010000024.1:0-21203 GCA_048939465.1 Promethearchaeota archaeon
TAATTCTCTGTGTTGCGGGGGTACCCGAGTCAGGTCTAAGGGGCAGGACTCAGAATCCTGTGCCGTAGAGGAATAAAAAAACCGCGGACGGCTTCGTGGGTTCGAATCCCACCCCCCGCACTCTACTCCGCACACATCTACCCGCGCAAGCCTCAAACAAAAAATCAATCGCCATAATTGTCCTAGGGGCGTTTATATATGAAGACAGTTGTTCTCTATGGAAGCCCAAGAAAGGATGGTAACTCAGCCACGCTGGCCAAGTACTTCTTGCAAGGATTAAGAACGAGCGGAATTAATGAGATTAAGGAATTCTATTCGAACGATTTGAACATCTCTCCTTGCCAAATGTGTGGATCCTGCGGCAAACCTGAACGAATCGAACTCACACCACACAACTGTATCACTTCAGACGATATGCACCCCATCTACGAAGCTTTCGCTGAAGCAAACATCGTCGTTTTTGCGACACCGATAATCTGGGGTTATATGACTGCCCAACTCAAAAAAGTGTTAGATAGGCTGGAAGCGCTCGCCTCCAATAAATACTTCGGACACAAAACATTCGTTGTAATAATCACCTGCTGGCATCACCACGAGACCTTAGTCGGGTTCTTCAAACGCGCGATAGAGGGCTATTATGAGGACGTTCAACTACATACTATCATCTACCGCTCTTGGGACCAGAATAATCGTAGTGACAGACACGTTTTGACTTGTAATGAGAAGTTGCAGGAAGCACAAGAACTCGGCAGAACCATAGGAGAGAACCTGCAGATACGTGCAGGCAAAAAGCGATAACTCTCCTCAAAAAGACGAGTTAGAGACATACTGTGAAGGTGTCGGTTTGTGATTTCCATCAGAAAAGCGAATGAGAGAGATATAACAGATCTGAGCAGAAAGCTCTCCACGTTCTTGGAGGACAAGAGCAGCAAGATTTACCAGGATAACATTGCCAAGTTTGGCATTCCCGATGAATATGTAAAGAAAGCTCTGGCAGAAGAAACACTGCTCGAGGCAATGCTTTCAGAAAGAGCTGCTTTCTATGTAGCAGTTGAAAGAAATGAAATTGTAGGTTTTGCCCAGATAATCCAGCAAAATGATCAAACTACGGAGCTAGACCGTATTGTAGTTTTTCCTCCACGTGAGAGAAAGGGGATTGGAACCCAACTGCTGCGCAAAGTCATTAATGATGAACGAAATAAGGGAGTAAATACAATTACTGTAAATGTTGGGAAGAATGAGACTTATGTCAGAAAATTCTATGAAAAGAATGGCTTTAGATTGAGGACGGAGATTGCAGTCGATGCCCCCTGGGGAAAGAGAATCGACCTAGCTGTTTACGAACTTTCTATGAATTCCTATTAACCGATGCTTTCAGCGATATTACATAATCATAATCCAAAGAGTGGAAGTACTTGCGGGAAGCTTGCGAAGAAAGGATTTTTCTTAAGATATCTCTCCTATAGAAACCCCGTCACCCCTTATATCGGCTGAGAGTATCGCGACATTTCCTCTTTTCATACAGCAATGAGCCACACCCGTTCTGCTTGGATATTCTCGAGGTAATATCTCGTGACCAATTTTCTTGAGTCTCTGCAGCTCTTTGAACCCCCTTTCCACCAATACCTTTTTTCCTCCGGTCCAGAGGAACCTCGGTGCCTCGACTGCTTCTTGGAGACCCATGCCGTAATCGAATAGGTTCGTCAATAACAATACGTGCTGCTGTGGCCTGAAATCTCCTCCACTCATCCCCAAGGCCCACATTTCGTCTTCATCTGATGCTGCAATAACGGACGATAGCGTGTGCAAAGGTCTTTTCCTTGGTTCAAGCTTGTTTGGGCCTTTGAAATTAAAGTAAGACCCTCTTGAGTTCAAAACGATGCCTGTATCTGGATCCAACAGGCCTGACCCAAAATGGTAAAAGATGCTTTGGATGGCCGAGACAACGTTTCCCCATCTATCGACAACTACAAAATTCGTAGTGTCAAGGGGTTTTAGAGAAGCTTCCACAAACACGCTGTTCAAATCAATGGTTTTTCCAAGTTTCTTTGCATGTTCTTTTGACAGAATTTCCTCTAAAGGCATTTGAGCAAAACGAGGGTCCGCCAAGTACCGATTCTTGTCTATGTATGCTCTTTTGGCAGCCTCAACAGACAGGTGAACTCTATCGGCATCAAAAGGTTTGAAATCGCCCAGATCAAAATCCTCTAAAATGTTGAGAATCTGGAGAGTTGTAGCCCCTTGGGTATTAGGGGGCATCTCATAAACATCAAAACCTCTATATTCTTCTTTCAACGGGTCGACCCACTCGGCAGTAAAATCTTCAAAATCATCGACTTCCAGCACTCCGCCCTCAGTTTTTAAGAACTTGCATAGGCTTTCTGATATCCATTTATCGTAGAAATCACGGGGATTGGAAGCCAGACTTTCAAAAGTTTTTGCCAATGACTTCTGGATCAAGATCTCACCGGGTTTAAGGGGTTTTCCTTCTCTGAAGAAGAGATCTCGGGCAGCCTTGCTCATTAGCTTAGATGCATTGACTTTTATGGCTCTCGAAAGTCCATGGCTAACTGGAAACCCCTTTTTGGCCAGCGAGATTGGGTATTCGAGTAATTGCTTGAACTCAGCTGTTCCAAATCTCTCGTGAGCCATGCGTAGACCGTCCATCATACCGGGTACGACAACAGAATGCGGAGATTCTACCGGTATGTCTCTGAATCCTTTATCCGCCAAGTATTCTAGCGTAAGTCTCTTTGGGCTCCAACCACTTCCATTCAGGCAATGGATGTTACCACTTGAAGACTCATAGATTAATGCAAAAAAGTCGCTACCCAAAGAGCCTAAATGGGGCTGGGTAACGGCTAATGACAAGCTTGTAGCCACAGTTGCGTCAATAGCATTACCCCCACTAGAGAGAACTTTCATACCTGCGACGGACGCCATTGGATGTTCTGATGAAACTCCTCCTAAGGTTCCCATGAAGGGTGCTTTCAAAACCAATTCTTACACCTACCAATTTCGTTGCATCTACCAAACTCTTATTGGATTTAGCATAAGTTACTTATAATGCAGTTAGTAGGTGCGGAAAAAGTATTTATTCTGCTTTGCATTTCTCTCCCTGATTAATGATCAGGGTGGTTTGAATTGAAGGAATACGATTTGATAGTGATAGGATCGGGCTCTGCAATGAGTATTGTAGATGCGATGATTCAGCAAAATCCGAGTCTTAAGGTCGCTGTCATAGATAAGGATGAACCTGGTGGAATCTGTTTAACTCGCGGCTGTATACCTACTAAGATATTGACATACTCTGCCGATACGGTGAGAGCGATAGAAAAGGCAAGAGAGTTTGGCATAGAGGCCAAAATTGAGAAGATAGATTTTCAGAAGGTCATGGAGAGGATGCGAAATATTATCTACCCAGATATAAACCAGATCGGAGAAGGCCTCTCTCACTCCAAGAATATAGACTATCATCGAGATGTTGCTGAGTTTACAGCTCCGTATACACTCAAGGTGGCCAATGACACCATAACCTCGAAGTTGATTATTCTCGGGACAGGCTCGAAACCCAAGATCCCACCTGTCAAAGGTCTCGGGGATGTAGGCTATCATACCAGTGATACGATTCTCAAAATAGATCGGTTGCCTAAAAGTATGGCCATCATCGGTGGAGGATACATAGCCGCTGAATATGGTCACTTCTTCTCAGCCATGGGATCGGACGTAACTATTGTAGGAAGGAATCCTCAATTCCTTCCAGAAGAGGAACCAGAGATTTCGGCTTTGGCAAAAAGGGAGCTACAGAAACACATGAAGATCTTTACCAATCATGAGGTTCGTAGCGCTGAGAGATTATCAACAAATAAGAAGAAATTAGTGGCGGTTAACGGGCGGAATGAGAAGGAGTTGGAAGTGGCCGCTGAGGAAATACTGGTCGCGGCAGGAAGAGCTCCAAACACAGACATACTCCATCCGGAAAAAGGTGGAATCCAGGTGGATGGAGGAGGCTGGATCGTTGTCAACGAACATCTGGAGAGTTCACAACCAAATATCTGGGCATTGGGTGATGCTAACGGAAAACACCTCTTCAAGCATGTTGCAAACTATGAGTCAATGATAGTCTATTACAATGCCGTATTGAAGAGCAATCTGAAGGTGGATTATCATGCCATACCACATGCCGTTTTCACGAATCCCGAAATAGCGAGTGTGGGACTTAGAGAGAAGGAAGCTTTAGAAAAATACGGGGATGAGAAGGTATTAATCGGGATTAATAGATACCAAGACACCGGCAAAGGAGAAGCTATGGGTGCAAGGGACTACTTTGCTAAGATCATCCTTGAAGGGGAAACCATGAAGATCTTGGGAGCTCACATAATCGGGCCACAAGCTTCTGTCCTCATACAAGAAGTAATTAACCTGATGTATACCCCCGAGCAAAGCGCCGAACCGATTATTAGAGGGATGCATATTCATCCTGCTCTGAGCGAAGTGGTGGAACGGGCGTTTGATTCCCTCATGTCGCCTGAACAATACCATCACCTTATGGAGCATCACTACGGATTGCCCACCGGCTAGCCAAATCTCTTGGGCCAAATTTCAATCCGCATTATTCGATTCAGCAAGATAACTAATTACATCGTTGAAATCATCGATTTCAAGACACTTTAACCCTCGTTTCTTGCAGAAGCTAGCTAGTTTACCCCCTCTGATAGCAAATACGAAGTCTGCCGCTCTCGCAGCATTGTAATCTCCTATACCGTCTCCTATGTAGGATACATTCATAGCAATCTCCTTGGAATTCTCAACTATGCCTTCCTTGAAGTCTTCAGTTCCAGGAAGATGTTTGAAGGAAAGAGTTATTCCCTCCTCTCCGTGGCATCTTGCTACAGGGGCATAAATGGGGATTTCACTAATACTGTTGATTCTCAGTATGTACTTTATTACAAAATCAAGTCCTGCGCTAACTATCGATAAAGGAATATCGTTCACCCTACAGTACTCAACAAAATCATTAAACCCTGACCTTATCTTTACCCCCTCGACCAGGTGTATTATCTCATTTCTTGTTTTCTTAATCATAGCAACTTCTTTCATCATACATTCTGCAAGAGTAATCTCTCCACGTTCCAGCTGTTCATCGTAAACCTTCCAGCTGTCAGGAACAAGTTCCTCAAGGATGTATTCCACTGTATCAAATTCCACAATTGTGCCATCAAAATCGCACATTATTACTCTTCTATACATACAGATCACATCGTTTTGCGACTGGAGGCTCTAACCCTCTGAATTGAGGGGGACGATTCCCTTCTACTTTTTTAGTTGTGTGGTTTGGTTTCTTATGGCTTCCGCAACTTCCACAGCTTCTACGGTCTCATGCACGTCATGCGTTCTGATCATGTGAACCCCCTCATAAACTGCGATGGCCGTCGCGGCGAGACTTCCTACTAGACGGTCTTCGGGTTTCTCTATTCCAAGTACTTTGCCGATGAAATTCTTTCTCGATAAGCTGATCAGGATTGGTTTCTCCAATATCCGAAATTCAGCCAGGTTTCGGATAATTCGTAAATCGTGGCGGTGATCCTTTCCAAATCCCACACCTGGATCTATTACAATGTTGGTCTCATCTATCTCGTTCCTAAGAGCTATTGAAATGCTTGTTTTTAATTCCCTGATGATGGATTCTATATTGCCGACGTCGCCTGGCTTTTCTTTTGTTGCCATTAATACTGCTGCGGCACCGTACTCTGATATTACTCTCGCCATATTTGGATCTGTCTTGAGACCACTAACATCGTTTACTACGGAGGCACCTAATTTCAAAGCAGCTTCTGCTACCTCTGCTCTCTGTGTGTCGACTGAAATGGGAGTTTCAGTTGCATCTCTTATTATCGATATTGCCCTAATCATTCGCTCTTTTTCGACAGAAAGCGACTCCATATGAGGTTTTTCATATATTTCCGGAGGAGCTGTTGAAATTGCCCCAACATCAATAATTGCTGCGCCCTCTTCAGTCAGTTCTAGGGCAAAATTAGCTATCTCATCATCTTCAAGTCTCACCGAAGGCTTGTAGAACGAGTCCGGTGAACAATTGATAATGCCAACAACCTTAACGGAGTAAGAATCTCCTACTCTAATCTTTGCTATTTCCCCATATACTGCCAAACTTGACAACCCCTTGTTAGACTCATAAAGACTTTTAGTAAGTTTTTTTATACGTGATACTATTAAGTTTGCTCAAAATCATATCGATTTGAGGAGGTCTATCCAATGGGAAAGGAGCTCAGAGTCACCCATTTACATGAGTGGCATGCTGAGAGGGCTAAAATGGTAGAATTTGTGGGCTATCATATGCCAATTTGGTACAATGAAACTGGAATAGTCGTTGAACACATGGCCGTCCGACGGAGTGTGGGCATCTTTGATGTTACACACATGGGACGTTTTATGTTTAATGGGGCAGAAGCTGAGGATTTTCTGAACTATACGACCACAAATGATGTCTCCAAGCTTGGTCTTGGTCAAGGACTATATTCAACCATTTGCAACGATAATGGAGGCATAATTGACGATCTGATTATCTACAGGCTGGAGCAAAATCGATTCTTCGTCATTGTCAATTCTGCGAACAAAGAAAAAGATTTTGATTGGTTCAAGGCTCATGAGGGGGGTTATGGTGTCAAGATCGAAAACATATCGGACTCTACGCCTCAATTCGCAGTTCAGGGTCCAAAGGCTGTTGCTACGCTGCAAAAACTGACTGACGATGACTTGAACAGGTATTCTTCTTTTGGGGATACGGTTGTTACAGCACTGGCTGGCCATCAGGTTATTGCAACAAGAACTGGTTATACTGGGGAAGATGGATTCGAGATTTCTCAGCTGAATGTTCCTCTAGCGAAACCCGCGAATGCTATACGCCTCTGGGAAAAGATCTTGGAAGCTGGTAAGGAATTTAAGATCGTGCCCGTTGGTTTGGGCGCCAGAGACACTCTGCGATTAGAGGCAGGAATGCCACTTCACGGTAGCGATATAGACGAAACTACGACACCTCTTGAAGCCAGACTCAGATTTGTGGTTAAGCTAAAAAAAGGAGACTTCATCGGTCGTGAAGCCCTTCTAAAACAGAAAGAAGAGGGAGTAAAACGATTTCGCGTAGGGCTAATAATGATAGACAAAGGTATCCCCCGTCCTCACTATGATATCTTTAACGGTGGCGGAAAAATCGGTGAGACCACAAGCGGCAACTACTCTCCATTATTGCCTCGAGGACAGGGTGTTGCTCTAGGTTATGTCAAACGTAAATGGCGTATCAGCGGGACAATGGTACGCGTGGCCATCCACGGTAAAAGACGTGTGGCGGAGGTTATTAGTCCCCGTAAGATGCTGGGAAGACTGAAGTCACGTGCAGCACAGTTATGACTTATCTGGCAGAGTTCTATTACGTGCTCAGTACACCAGTTCTCTTTTCATCTCTGATAAAAAATTTTTAAGGTAGATTATTCTCCTACTAGGTTGACTAAATATCCGGAGGAGGATTTTGGGTGAAGGTCAACGATTATGAAATCTCTGAGGGTTTCTACTATACAAAAACTCATGAGTGGGTAAAAGTTGAAGGAAGCAATGTTCGTGTAGGGCTTACAGATTATGCGCAGAAACAGCTTCGGGACATCGTCTATGTAGAGTACATCGATGCTGAGGACAATACTGTCGAAGCAGGAAGCCAGGTGGTCCCGGCTTCGCAGTTTGCCTCCGTAGAGTCTGTGAAAGCAACTTCAGAAGTATATGCTCCTGTTAAGGGCGAAGTTGTGGAAGTGAATGATGCTTTGGAAGATAGTCCAGAGCTAATCAATAGTGATACTTACGGTCAGGGTTGGCTTGTTATTATAAGGGCAGGGGATTTAGATAAGCAATTATCCAAGCTGATGACACCCGAACAATACGCAGGATTCCTTAAGGAGGAAGTGAAGAGAGAACAAGAATAGTCTTGCTCCTTATTTTCAAATCTTTTATTTTGGTTCGAAGGTATCAACTTATGTCAACATTTCTTCAATTTAAGATAATCTGCCTTTGTCTTATTTCTCCTACTTCGTTGGGTGCAAACAAATGAGTAAAATCAGAAGATTAGGGCTGATCGTTAATCCAATTGCAGGACTGGGTGGCAGCGTAGGCCTTAAGGGCACGGATGGCATAGAGATCATCAACAAAGCAATAGCCCTTGGTGCCAAACCTGTTGCACCAGACAGAGCAAAAGAGACTCTGGGGGAATTGAGATCCATAAAGGGTATGATTGAACTTATCACATATCCAGAAGAGATGGGCGAGACGGAGGCGAAGGAATGCGGCTTTGATCCAATCGTCATAGGTGACTTGTCAGCTGACAAGACCACAGCTGATGATACCAAGAACGCGGCTAAAGCTATGCAGAAGTTGCCCGTTGATTTGCTTTTGTTTTGCGGGGGTGATGGAACCGCTACAGATATTGTCGACGCCATAGACAAGAAAGTACCTATTATTGGAATTCCTGCTGGAGTTAAGATGCATAGCGCTGTTTTTACGACAACACCCACGGCTGCTGCCGAAATCACAATTAGATACCTCAAAGAAGGTCTTCCTCTCAGAGAAGAGGAAGTTGTTGATATTGATGAAGTTGCATTCAGAGAAGGAAGGCTTTCTACATCATTAAAAGGATATGCTCTTGTTCCTTACGAGCCGGTTTATCTACAAGGGGTCAAGGTTGCCAGTCCGATTACGCACGATGACGAACTTGACAAGGAAGCAATTGCAAGAAGAATCGTTGAGGAGATGGAACCGAATATACTCTATATTTTGGGTCCAGGCACAACTCTCAAAGCCATAACTGATCTCTTAAAAGTAGGGAAAACACCCTTAGGGGTGGATTTACTTGAAAATAAACAGATTGTTGCAAAAGACGTTAATGAAAAACAGATACTTAAAGCGATAAGTGGAAAGAGCGCTAAGATAATAGTTACTCTCATAGGAAATCAAGGTTTTATATTTGGCAGAGGAAATCAACAGATAAGTCCGAAGGTTATCAAAAAAGTTGGGTTAAAGAACATAATTGTTATTGCAACACCTTACAAACTCTCAACAACACCTGTTCTGCGAGTAGATACCGGCGACAAAGAACTGGACTCCTCACTTAAAGGATACATGAAGGTGCTTTCGGGCTATACTGAGAAAAGGGTATTGAAAGTTCACTAAACAAGTTCTGCCTCCGATTTCCAGCAGAACATCAAAAAAAGTGTGTGTGATGTAAGAATGCGATTATTGCCCATTAGAACCAGAGTTATTAAACCAGATGATGACATCGTGGAAATATTATTAGATGTGCTGAATCATGATGGCATTGAGCTTGAAGACAAAGATATTCTGGTTATCGCCGAGACTGCTTTGGGCACAGCGCAAGGAAGATTGGTCAAGCTGGATGAAATAAAACCTTCAAAGCACGCCAAGGAACTTGCAGCAAAATATCAATTAGAATCCGAAATTGCTGAGCTAATAATACGTGAAGCTGATACAATACTTGGTGGCATTCCTCATGTCTTACTCACAATCAAGAGCAAAGTATTCATGGCGAATGCAGGAATTGACAAGAGTAATGCTCCTCTGGGTTATGTCTCTCTGCTTCCAAAAGATCCCACACGTGATGCCAATGAGATAAAGAATAATATATTTCAAAGAACCGGAAAGCAGATTGGCGTGATAATCGCAGATAGTCGGACACAACCTCTACGTCTTGGAACAGTTGGACTTTGTATCGGTGTTTCAGGCATAGTGCCTGTATCTGATGAGCGAGGTCATCCTGATATCTTTGGAAGACCCCTTCAGATCACGAGGAGGGCTGTGGCAGACAATTTGGCGTCAGCCGCTGAAGTGTTGATGGGTGAGGCGGACGAAAGGGTTCCTGCTGTCTTGATAAAGAATGCTCCTGTTGAATTTACTGAAGAACTGACTCCGTCCGATTTGATGTACATTCCACTTGATGAGTGTATGTATATGGCTGTATTCAAAGATAAAGCACGTTGAGACGCCGCGTGATTAAGAAATGGATTTCAACAACAATCCCAACGTCCTGTTCCGCGGTAGAGTTTTCTTGAGAACATGGTATCCAAAAATCTTAAAGAAGTTTGGTTATTCTCGAGAAGGAGATATCAGGGCCGAGAAAGTTTTGCATAGGCTTCTTGATAAACGGGGACTAACGTTTGATGCTATCAAACCTATTCTTGAGAACAGGACTACAATAATATACGGTGCTGGCCCCTCCCTACCTGAAGATATTTCAGTGGTTGCCAAAAAACCCGACTCTGGGTTGTTCATTCATGTGGCAGCCGATGGTGCTGCATACGCTTTGCTAGAGCACAACATTCTCCCCCGCATTGTTGTTACTGATTTAGATGGACTAGACCTAGATATTTTGATTCGATTACACTCATTAGATACCATATTTGCTGTTCATGCCCATGGAGACAACATTGATCTCATTGAAAAACTCGTACCCAAGATAGCTGACAAAGTTGTTGGTACAACTCAATCCATACCGTCGGCGCCACTTATCAATACTGGTGGCTTTACAGACGGAGATCGCGCTGTTTGCTTTGTAGAAGCGGCAAAACCCAGAAGAATACTGCTTGCCGGGATGGACTTTGGCCCGGTAATTGGGAAGTATTCGAAACCCTTCCTAGACAAAGATATTGTTGCCCCAACTGTAAAAAGAAAAAAACTGGAGGTTGCCAAGGAAATTGTGGAATGGATAGTTGAGACTACGAGTATACCAATAACTGATGTCAAAAAAGAAGACTTTTAAGAGATTTTTGCTTAACAAAATCTCTATCGGAAAACAAGGTGAAACCATGACTACTCTAATAATCACCGAAAAACCTACGGCTTGTTCCCGTATTGCGAAGTCTCTAGATGAAACCAAGACTTTGGAGGAACACACCGAAGACGGTGTTACCTTCTTTAAAATATCACGAGACGGGGAAGACATCTTTTTGGTCTCTGCATTAGGGCATCTTTATAACTTAACTCAAAGGGGGACTGGATGGATCTATCCTACTTTCAATATGACTTGGAAACCTTCTCATAAGGTGAGCAGGAGGGCTTCCAATACCAAGAATTTCATTGAAGTGATAGAAAGACTGGCAAAGAACGCTTCTATATTCGTAAACGCATGCGACTACGATTTAGAAGGAAGCCTGATCGGATACTGTATTTTAAGATATGCATGTGGTGGAGACGCCTCAAAGAATGCAAAGAGAATGAGATTCTCAACGCTTACCAAAGCTGATTTAATCAAAGCATATGAAAACGTATCTCCGCATCTGGATTATAACATGGTTGAAGCAGGAAAAACCCGCCACGAGGTGGATTGGCTGTTCGGGATAAACCTGACTCGTGCTTTGACCCTGTCATTGAAGAACATATCTGGATACTATCATACTATTGGCACTGGTCGAGTTCAGGGTCCAATTCTCTCCTTCATTATGAACCGAGAAAGAAAAGTCCGCAGTTTTGTTCCAATTCCATATTGGATAGTGAACGCAGAAGCAACAATTAACGATGAGGTTTTTCTATTAGATTATTCCAAAAGCAAGATCTGGATCAAAGATGAAGCGGAAAAAGTGATCGAAGACTGTAGAGATCAGAAGGGTATTATCTCCTCGATAAATAAAAGAGAATACAAGCAAACCCCCCCCATTCCTTTTAACATAGGTGGGTTACAGATAGTCGCATACAGTCTTTTTGGCTACACACCAAGCAGAACATTAAACATTGCCGAGAGATTATACCTCGCCGCATTAATATCCTATCCCCGAACCAGTAGTCAAAAGATTCCCCCTTCAATTAACAGCCGTGAAATTCTAAAGTCGTTGGCAAGACATCCAGATTATGAGAAACTAGCCAATGAGCTTCTTAAGTTGGAGAATCTTGTTCCCAATCAAGGTAAAAAAGATGATCCTGCACATCCATGCATTCATCCTACCGGTAATTTGCCTGAGAAGGACTTGAGTGGACCTGAGAAGAACTTGTATGATCTCATAGTTCGAAGATTTATGGCTATTTTTGGCGAATCTGCTGTTAAACTAAGCGTCAAAGCCTCCATTGACTTCGGAGAACATACCTTTTCTCTTAAAGGTCGGGAAGTCTTATCACCTGGCTGGCTGAAGTTCTATGGACCCTACTCCAGAAGTGACGAAATACTTCTGCCTCCGCTGAGGGAAGGACAGAGACTCTATTTAAGTCATTTACAATCTGATGAGAAATTTACTTCTCCCCCTTCCAGATATAATCCCAGTTCGCTTCTGAAGCTGATGGAGGAAGAGCAACTCGGAACTAAAGCAACAAGAGCAGGAATAATCGACATACTTTTCAAGAGAGGCTATATCCGAGGGCAACCTATTATGATAACTGATTTGGGATCTTCCGTTGTGGGTGTATTGGAAAAGCACTGCCCAGACGTTCTATCTCCGGAGTTGACAAGGGATTTGGAGCGGGATATGGATGACATACAGAATGAGAGAAAGAACAGAACTGATGTCCTTTTGAATACAGTGAATATTCTGAAACCAATCTTGGAGAAGTTTAAGTCTGAAGAGAGTGAAATAGGGTCCGAATTATCGGACGCATTGCAGAAGCTTTGGAAGCAGCAACGAGTCCTGGGAAGGTGCCCTGTTTGTGAGACCGGGGAATTAACCATAATTATCTCTAGAAGAACTGGCAAACGTTTTGTAGGCTGTTCTAACTACCGAGAAGGTGGGTGTAATGCGAGCTTTCCATTACCTCAAAAGGGATCCTTGGAACCTTTAAACAAAGAGTGCCCGCATTGTGGTTATCCCATGGCCCGAGTAATACAAAAAGGTCGCAGACCTTGGAATATGTGCGTTAACTGGCTAGAGTGCCCCGGTAGAAAAACCTCTGCCAAGGTGAATAGAAAGGGGAAGAAATAATGTCTTGTCCTATTTGTGGTGGAGTGAGTATCGGAAAGGAAGACTTTTGTGCCAATCATGGATCGGCTTACAAGAATTTGCTTGTTGCGTTCGATGATTGGAAAAAGGCTCTTAAAATTACGTGGAAAGAGTACCTAGAAAGAATCAGCAAAAATGACAACACCGGACTGTGGGCAAAAGAAGTTGCAGAACACTTATTAAAAAATGATAGAAAAAGCAGGTGAAACGCTTTTAGGCAGCGAGTCGTGAAATCAGCCCACTGAACTGATTGTCGACTTCACTCTCTATCTCGTTGAATGTCTGTTGCATCTTCTTCCTGTCTTCATACGGTATAATCTTCATCCTAGCTATCCTTTCCATAACTGGCAATTCCAAGATGTCTTTGATAGAAACTCCTCTGTCAATCGATCTTATCATACTGTGGTGAAACTTCAGTATTATTTCTAACATTCTGTACATTTTCTCCATCGGACAGAAGGTGTCTATTGGATGCAGAGCGCTTTGCTGAAGGTAGTCTTCTCTAATTATTCGAGCAGATTCTAAAACCAGTCGCTCCGATTCTGGCAGTGCGTCCGGACCTACAAGCTGGACAATCTCTGTGAGTTCCTCTTCCTTTTCTAGGATGGCCATAGCTTCCTCACGCAGTTCATTCCATCGTTTTCCAATTTTAACGTACCATTTCTGCAGATTCTCGAGGTAGAGTGAATAGCTGGTCAACCAGTTAATCGCTGGGAAGTGTCTCCTGTAGGCCAAATCTGTATCCAAACCCCAAAATGTCTTGATTATGCGGAGGGTACTTTGGGTTACAGGCTCGGAAAAGTCTCCACCGGGAGGGCTTACCGCCCCCGTCAGTGAAACCGAACCCATTCTTGGCTCTGTTCCCAGCGTCTTGACTCTGCCTGCACGTTCATAGAATTCAGCCAGCCTACTGCCAAGGTAGGCTGGATATCCTTCCTCACCGGGCATCTCTTCTAATCTTCCTGAAATCTCTCGTAGAGCTTCTGCCCATCTGGATGTTGAATCAGCCTGAAGTGCAATATCGTATCCCATGTCCCTGAAGTACTCGGCCATGGTAATACCGGTATAGATACTTGCCTCTCGTGCAGCCACAGGCATATTTGACGTATTGGCTATCAATACCGTCCTATTCATTAGCGGCTCACCTGATCGCGGATCCTTGTAAGTTGGGAACTTCTCGAGCACTTCCGTCATTTCGTTTCCCCGTTCTCCACATCCAACGTAGACGATGATTTTTGAATCTGCCCACGCAGCAAGCTGGTGTAGCATAACAGTTTTTCCAGTGCCAAAACCCCCTGGTATTGCTGAGGTACCTCCTTTGGCTACCGGAAAGAAGGTATCAATAATCCTCTGGCCTGTTATAAGAGGAACCTCTGTGGGTACTTTCTCTTTATAAGGACGTGCGACACGAACTGGCCATTCTTGCATCATTTGAATCTCTCTGGCTTTTCCGCCGTTGGTTTTGACTTTTGCAATGGTGTCCAGCACAGTATACTCTCCTTCGGAGGCGATATCCACGATTTCTCCTGATATAGTGGGGGGAACCATTATTTTGTGCTCTACTAGCGTGGTTTCCGGTACTATTCCGAGTACGTCTCCGGCCTGCACCTTGTCGCCTTTGTCGGCTTTTGGAGTGAATTTCCAATTCTTGTCTTTAGATAAAGCAGAAACCGAAATCCCTCTCCGAATGAAATCTCCGCTTGCCTCTTCCATCGCGGGCAAGGGTCTTTGGATCCCGTCGAATAATTGACCTAGCAGACCGGGTCCAAGCTCCAGGGACAGAGAACTGCCAGTCGCTACAACTTTTTCACCGGGTCTGATTCCTGCAGTCTCCTCATACACCTGAATAAAACTCATGTCCTCTTCTACTCTGTTAACTTCTCCTATGAGTTCTTCGTTTCCCACTTTACAAACTTCATACATTTTTACGCCTGGCATGCCTTTGGCTACAACCAACGGCCCTGTAATCTTAACTATTCTTCCTGCTCGGGGCATATTCCTCACCCATTTTACTTTCTTAACTATCATGCTTACCTTTTCAGATCTATTCCAACCGCTTTTCTAATGAGGTCACGTATAATATCGGTTTCTCCACTCACCGGCCCAAATTTATCCGGAATTTCTACTAATATCGGCAGATCCTGCTCTAGGATTCTTCGTATTACATCCCGGACTTGATTTGCAATCTTCTCTGTTATTATGATTAAACCGATGTCCTCTGTTTGTGAGAGTTTCTTGATTGTGCTTTCTGCCTCTTGCTTATCGTTTACTATGTAAGCGTCGCTAACTCCAGCAAGCTTCAATCCGACAGCCGTATCCGTATCTCCCACCACTACAATTTTCATGATTCGACCTCTTTATCTGCCGCTTGGAACAACACTCCGGCAATAGAAGGTCTAAGCTCTCGCTTAAACCTATCAAGCAATGCATCAAACGTATTATCAACTTCGATCTTACCATCGGCTGTCCTTACAATGACTCCTCCTGTAGCGTTTACGTTATCCTTGGATACGGTCATCGTCGTTGTTTTCTTGGTCTTATTTGTAACCTCATCTGCAATCTTTTTCAGGTTAACTCCTCCTTCAGCGCTTTCACCGGTAAAGGAAACCTCTAGACTCCCTCCGTTTAGATTAATTGCGGCATTGAGAATCAAATCCTCTAGGATCTTACCATACTTCGTCTCCTTTGTAAGTTTGGCCAATTTCTTCTTTGCCTCTTCAAACGCAGTCTCCAGTAATTGTTCCTTGGTTGTAAGAATCCTTCGTTTTGCACGGACCTTGGCCTCAGCCAGTTGCTGCTGTCTAAGAAGCGCGGCTTCTTCTTCCGCTTGTTTAACACTCTTGGCCATTGCTTCCTTGAGTGTCTCTTGATCTTGTTTAAGGATTCTTTGTCTCTCTTTTCCAACTTCTTTGATGATTTCCTTTGCTGTTTTTTCCGCATCTTCAATAATCTTCTGTTTAAGATTAGTGGAAGACACACTATTCTTCTTTTTCATAGCTTCGCACTCCTTTTAGCTTCTTCCGGTGAGAATGAAATCAACAATCTTATCCACCGCTTTGTTCATGTGCTTCCGTGCAGTCTCTTCTAGCTCTTCGATCTCCTTATCGTTTTTCTTAACCAATCTTTTAATTTCCGAATCAGTTGCTCTCTGAGCTTCCTGTCTAATCTCTTCTATCTTCTTTGAAATCTCACTTTCTACCTCTTCTTTTTGTCTTAGTTTCGCATCATCCCAGTCTGCTCTCTCAGATTTTGCCTTCTCTTGAGCACTGTCAAAGATTTTCTGAGCTTCTTCTTCGGTCTTTCTAATTTCCTTTATGATTTCAACGGTCATCTGTCATCCGTCCATCAGCCTGTTTTTTGCTCCGTATTGTGCCAAATTAGTCTCTACGTACAGGGCGACTCCTGCGGATTTTACTGTATACTAGTTTAATTTATATAAGTTACGGATATTGTTTCTCTACTCTGAGGCAAACTGCTCAATGATATCTTCCTGCTCCATTACACGGGTGCAGTATCTACACCTCAGTCTAACTGGCTCCTTGCTATCAACTGAAAACTTTGGTTCTACGGGCTCTCCGCTATTGACAATACAACTTGGATTAATACACCGTGGAAAACCCTCCAGCTCGTCCGGCAATTCAACTCTTTGCTTATCTACTACCCTGTAATTCCTAACGATGTTTATTGTAGCATTTGGAGCAAGCAAAGCTATCTTATCGACTTCTTTAGGATCCAGTTCTCGTTCTTCGATTTTGACTATGTCTTTCTTGCCAAATTTCTTGCTGGGTACATTGATTGATATACTAACGACATATCCTTCCTTCCCGCTAATCCTCAGAATCTTGAGTACATTTAGGGCATTCCCTGCCGAGATATGATCAATGACAGTGCCTCTTTTTATTTTCCTAACCCTCAGTTCTTCCTCTGACACGCGAAAAACCTCCTTAAGTTCCGCCAAGGATTAATGCAAGCAGCGCCATACGAACAAGAACACCATTCCAAGGTTGTTTGAAGTAGACTGCGCCTGAGATTCCATCCACCTCGGCATCGATCTCGTCTACTCTGGGGAGCGGATGCATTATAATGACGTCACTTCTCCCGTTCTTCAAGAGATCCAAATCAATCTTATACGAGCCCCTAACCTTTTCATATTCTGTTGCGTCTGGAATTCTCTCCCTCTGGATGCGCGTAATGTATATCACATCAACATCTTCTATAACCTTCTCAATACGTTCCACTTCCGTTACTTTGACACCCTGTTTTTTGACATCGTCAATTATCTCAGATCTCATTCTCAGTAGCGGGGGTGAGACCAGGAATAGATTCACATCATACATCGATAAGGCGTAGGACAATGAATGGACAGTACGACCGTACTTTAGGTCACCTACTAGCGCTATACTCAGTCCATCAATGTCCTTTTTTTCTCTTCGAATCGTCAACAAATCAAGCAATGCTTGAGTGGGATGCTCTTCCGACCCAGAACCGGCATTGATGATCGGAGTCTGAGAAAGCTCGGATGCCAGTCTTGCTGCCCCCTCTAACGGATGCCTGAGTACAATTACATCTGCATAACTCTCAACGACTCTAATGGTATCACTGAGATTTTCTCCTTTAACGGCAGACGTTGTACCAGGCTCTGCAAAACCAACTACCCCTCCTCCAAGTCTTTTCATGGCGGTCTCAAAGGAAATCCGAGTTCTGGTGCTGGGCTCATAGAATAAAGTTGCCAAAATCCTTCCTCTAAGAAGGTCTGATCCCTTCCTAGCAAATTCTTCCATCTTTTCTGCAACATCAAGAATGTGCTCCACCTCTTCGCGGGTGAAATCGTGAATTGATACCACACTGCGTCCCTCAAAACTCACCGCACACATCTCCCACCATTTTAGAAAATAATTCCTATATGTTACCTTTAACCTTTTCCAAAAGCCCTCAGCCATAAGCTTTTTCAAATAATTCATCTATATTCCAACAGAGTGGCCGGGATCAAGATGGCCGGGATACGCGAAAAAAAGCGTCCCGAAGGGGTAGGGGTAGTCCTGGCGGCCTGTGGACCCCGACATATAAAGGGGGACAGACAGACGCCATGTAAACCACTACGTGGTGCCATAACCGCAGGCGGGGGTTCGAATCCCCCTCCCGGCCCCACTTATACTTGGGCTTTTTGGTCTTATCCAAAATACGAAGGCATCTCTCATTTTGCTAAGATATGAAATAGGTGACCCTTGATAGAGGGGTGAGGAATGGTCAAAACAAGAACTATATTGATTCTCTTAGTCATTTTGGTAGAATTTACTTCCATGATGAATCTCGGTTTGTACTTTATCAACTATGATTCAATGTGTGGATTGACCAATGCTTCAATGTACGCGCTAGGAATCCTCTTAATGCAAATAGAACTAGTATTAATAACAGTCCTGCTAATTAGATATCGTTCTTCAATTAAAGAGGTCCAAAGCGAGTCATGACAATGAGAGGAAATAAGCTTTTTTGCTCAAGATCATGCCACACTACTTTTCTAAAATTCTTTGTCTGCAAGATTTATAAAAGTCCTTTGAGTGTGTTTACCTGTTTATAACTACCAAAATAACAAGAAATAACTCTATTGTTGTCCCTTTCTCATGTTTCGCCCTCGGCTGGTTGGTAGGGGTGCTGTTTCGAGCTCCTCTTGAGCCGTCCTTAATATTTCGTCAGAAATCTCCTCAGGGGATTGATGTGCATAATATGTATCATAAAGTGCTCTGTATCGTCCTCCAAGTTTGAGCAGTTCATCATGAGTTCCCTGTTCAATTAATTTGCCATGCTCAAATAGCAACACACGTGAGGCGTTAGCAATCGTTGTTAGCCGATGGGCGATTACAACGGTAGTCCGCTTGGCAAATAATTTCTCCTGTGCTGCCTGTACCAACGATTCTGAATAAGCGTCCAGTCGACTGGTCGCTTCATCAAGGATAAGAATTCTGGGATCTGCCAACATGGTTCGGGCAATTGCTATCATTTGGACTTGTCCGGCGCTCAGATTCTTGCCACCCTCTGTGACCAGTGTATTGTAGCCTTGGGGCAAAACCTCAATGAAGTCATGCGCACCAATTAGGGCGCTCAGTTTCATGATTTCTTCATCTGATGCAGAAGGGCGTCCATACCTGATGTTTTCTAAAACAGTATCATCAAAGAGGTAGGGCTCCTGTGAGATCAGAGCCACATCATCATGTAGTGACCGTAGAGTAACCTTCCGAAGATCCTGTTCTCCGATTAGTATTCTCCCTTTTTGAGGATCATAAAACCGATTTATGAGAGCTGCTATGGTCGTTTTTCCAGCTCCTGTATGACCAACGATAGCAACGGTTTCTCCAGGGGCAATTGTGAAAGTCACATTTCTCAGAACGTCTATCCCTTCCACGTAAGCAAAAGTCACGTTATCAAAAACAATACCATCACTACTTGGTTTGAGGGGTTTTGCTGTAGGACTATCTACGATGGTGGGCTGTGCCTCAAGAACATCCAAGAGCCGATCCATAGAAGCCATGGATGCTTGAAACTGGGTTGCCATCATACTCAGGGTGAGAAGTGGCCAGAGAAATCGTTGAACCAAAATAATGCCGAGAAACACTTCGCCCAAGGTTAAAACAGGTAATGTCCCCGCTGCTAGACCTCCTGCCACAAACAGCATGGCCGAAATTGCAGCAATCCCGGTTGCACGGACGAGGGGTTGCATTACGGTCATCAAAATCATGAAGCGAAAGCCATGATGATAGGCCTCTTGATTCAACGCGTTTAACGTAGCAGCGGTTTCGTCTTCGCGGTTGAAAGCCTTGGCTATGTGAACACCGCTCAAGTTTTCAGCGATTTGCCCAGAGACATAACCTTGTGCGCGTTGTGAAGCAAGCATCGTTCGCTGACCAACGGTTCCGAATAGGACCATAATGAGAATAACGACGGGAATTACTATAAGCGCTGTGAGAGCTACTAGAGGCGATGCCAACCACATCAGAAGAAAGGTAGCAATCAGCAAGAGAATCTGACTGGAAACGTCAATAATTATTTGAACACCTTGAGCCAGCGAGTCGGTATCCGTGGTGACTCGTGAGGTAACATTGCCACTCTGTTCTGATCGATGATAGGACAAATCTGCCTTTATCAGGCGGTTATAGACATCTTGCTGCAGGGATTGAACAAACCCTGCTTGTGCGCCCGAAAGAATCCAAGTGTTGATCGAGCCAAGTATCCAGCTAAGAACTCTTAACACTACATATACAAGACCGAGAATGATAATTCCATTTAACGTACTTCCCGGTGAGAGGAGGAGGTCAATTCCCCACGACAGTACAAGTGGATCCACAGCACTCATCGTAATCGCTATCAACGACAGTATTGCTGCAACTGCAATTATCCTCTTGAACTTACCCAGATAACCGAACATTCTTCTTAAAAGAACACGAAGGGGCCGACTTCGTTTATCACGTCCTCCCAATAGGGCGGGCGGTCCTCTATGACCTCGCATTCCCATTAGGCAGCCCCTCCTTTCGGGGAATGTTTTCGAGCATATGGCAACGCTCCGGGAAGATGTTCAAAAATACGCTGATAGCGCTCCGAAGAGCTGAGTAGTTCTTCATGCGTTCCAAAGGCTACTAGTTTGCCTTTATCAACGATCACAATGAGATCGGATTCAAGCAATGTTCTCAGTCGCTGCGTAACGGTAATACTCGTTCGACCTTTCATCGCTTCATCCAGTGCCTTCCGAAGTTGAAACTCTGTCTGTGCATCAATAGCACTGACGGAGTCATCTAAAAGGAGGATCTTTGGGTCTTGTATAAGAGTTCGAGCAATGGCTAGGCGTTGTCGCTGGCCCCCACTTAGGGTCATCCCTCGCTCTCCAATAACCGTGTCATAACCTTCAGGTAGTTCTTCTATGAATTCATCAGCTTGGGCTCTCTTTGCAGCCTTAAGAATATCCTCATCACTCGCATCTATGCGGCCAAATCCGATATTATCACGGATTCTCATACGGAAAAGGAAGATCTCCTGTTCTACGAGTCCCACAGCTGCCCTTACGTCTCGTGTGCAAACATCTCGAAGATCAACTCCCCCGACAAGGATTCTCCCCTCTGTTGGATCATACAGGCGGAGCAGCAACTTCAAAATCGTACTCTTTCCCCCTCCTGGCCCTCCGATTAAAGCAACGCGGGAACCGCCAGGAATCGTCAGATTTAT
>JBHLPL010000109.1:0-3215 GCA_048939465.1 Promethearchaeota archaeon
TCCCACCTTCTCCCTACCATCCCGCTGGCAGTCCATGGCAGTATAGCTATTCGGTGCCCATTACCCGGCTCCCGCCCACTCCGTGGCTTCCCGTGGCCTTCCTGATAAACTCCGTAAGGTGGTCCGGACGTTTCTTCCGGGAAACGTGTTGTACTGAGGAAACGTGCTGATTCCGGGCTTCCCCTATGGGTACGTTACATCCACTTGAATGGCGTTTGTCTTTACTCTATAAGGATGGGAACGTATGGGCTATTAAAGGTAGAGGATCTCGCATACGTGTTATTGGCTATTATAAGGGGTAAGGGCCAAAGGCCAATGGCTAAAGGGTATTCCGGGACGTTGCCCGACGAACCTCATTCTGATACCTCTCCTGCATGTTTCTACGGTATGGTTGTGCCTTATTCTTAAATGGTCGTCTGGGAATAGTAGCTGTACGAGCTGTACGGCTGTGGAAATAGCTTCCGAGGGCCGTTTGTGTTTGATGTCTGGGGGCAAAAGCATACGCCGAGGGCCGGGATAAAGTGAGGGCATACCCCTATTCCACTACACAACTTCGAGATGGGTTTTGTACAGATGTAGCTGCATGGGGTATATACTTCTTTTCTATTCCGGGAAGCTGTACTCAAATACACATTTATCCGGGGTAACTCTACGGTTAGAGAGTGCTTCTCCTCTACTCAAGAGACAGTACCTTTCACTTAAAGAATGATGCCGAAGGCATCAAATACCGAAGGTATTCACAGTCTAATCCGGAAGTCTTCTCCTATGCTAATGCGTATTCAGATTATATCTCAACAGTCTTTGCACAGAAGCCCTCCTACTGTAGGGAAAAATTTTTCCCCGGAGACCTCCGAGAGCCTCCTAAACAGAAGTATTCTTCCGAAACATAGATTCTCTGGAAGGCAGCGGGTGGGTGGGGGAAAGGAAGTATCAAAAACGAACGATAATTGAAGTCAAACGGAGGACCGGCTCTTCAATTCATCTTTCCGTCGATCACCTGCAAGTTTATCAGAAACAAAGAAATAATTGCCAATTCATCATCTTCCCCCTCCTCGATTCTCTCTGTGTCAGCACGGCTCATTGGAGACTACTGACAATGACTATGAGCAAACCGGCAGGCTCTCTCTTGACTTCCCTTTTTGCATAGCTGGTATATAGGCCCCGAACCCCCATATTGTGGTTTCCGTACAAGGGACAAAGAGAGAGATGCATTCCTGATATATTTGGTCAAGAAATTTGATCATCAACTGGAATAAGGTGATACTAAGACTTTTCTAAAAAATCAGTGTAATCAAGGACTAAATAATCTTTATCTACCTTTTGAACTGTGTGACCTTCCGATTCCAGAAGTTTAATATGTCTCGGTCTACCACCAGCGGAGAACCGGCGTGGTACTCGCCCAAATTGGTTAATAATACGATGATACGGAAGGTCTTTAGTCTCAGGTTGCTGACCAAGAGTTCGGCATGCAAGTCCAACTTCTCGTGGATTAATACCTAATAACTTACCAACGCTTCCGTAAGTAGTTAACTTACCGAAAGGAATCAATCCTTTTTCGAGTTCATTTGCAAGCCTAGTTGTATTATCAACGTCATCAGTCATTGTTTAATTTTACGAAGTTCCTCTGCTCCAGCCATAATCTGTAACAAAAACCGTTTCAATTCCGGTGTTCCATATTTATTTATATCCCTTAAAAGAATTTCGAAATTGATATCTTTTGTAGTTACTTTCTGGTCAGGCAGAAATAGCTCGTAATAATTGATTTTCAATGCTTTCGCAATTCTCTCAATAGCATCAAAGGATGGTGTTTTAACACCTCTTTCGATTGCTCCAATGTGCTTATAGTCTATATTAGACTTCCTGCCTAATTGTTCCTGAGTCAGATTATTAGCTCTTCGAAGCAGCTTTAATCGCCTACCAAAGACGTTTATAAGAGGTTCCATTCAATTCTCCCAAAAAGTCAGAAATCCAATTTTACGGGAGTAATTTTCTTGTAAAACTGTCTTGTAGGTGGTATTAATACATTGAATAACGTCTATTAGACTGTATATGGCCACGAGAACAATCGAATGAATTACATAGGAGTTGACTTAGGTGCTTCAGCAGTAAGCAAAAAGGCCTCCTCTGCCGTTGCAATTCTTGGTGATTCTGGGTGTCTCATTAATGAACCTAAGCACTTCAACACGGCTGCTGAATTGGTCCAGCTATTATCTCAATTCAATCCTCAATCTATCATTTTGGCTGTAGACGCTCCTCGTTCCGTTCCAGACAACACAACAGAAAACTACGCATACAGAAGTTGTGAAAAAGAGATTAAGACTGTAGATAAAGGTGCAGGTTCTTTCTATGGTGCTGCTGCCCTTTATATCCGATGGTATGAGATCGAGACTGGATACCTTCAAAACGTAAAAGTGATTGAGACCTATCCCCGTGTCGTGTGGAAAATACTCGGCCTACCAGAAACACCAAAATACTACCGGAAGAACCGAGAAGCAGTTTGGTCATCTGTCGGAGAACTGGTCATGGGAACGTGTAAGGGCTTCTCCCCTCATCAGATTGACGCTATCCTCTGTGCATATACAGCTTTCTGCTACGGCAACCAAAGAATCCATTGGTTTGGTAAGCCTGGTGAAGGATTGGTTATTACTCCCCCCATTGGTGAACCTCGACCTCTGTCGATAGACGCCGAACATATAACAGACCCTTGTAGATGCTTCCGCACTATGTACCAGCTAACGAAAAGATTTCAGGAACGTAGAAGGGTAAATCATTTACTTGATCGTTCACCGACTATGATAAAGGATAAAAAAATACCTCAAAATAGAGAAAGCGGAGCAAGGGCAAATAAGTATGGAAGAGAATACGCTAAGATAATAGCAGCAAAAATTGGGGCTAAGTCCATAAGTGAAACAAGCAATGAATTTGTATTGCAAGGTAGAAAAATCACTATACGGTGTGCAAGGCATTCGACCAACAATCTTGGCGTCACTTACAGTATGTTGGAAAGAGTAGATGTCATATATGCAGCACTTGAGCAAGAAAATGGTAAGTATGACCTCTACGAGATAAAGCCCAGTATATTTAAAAGAAACATGAGGGAGACAAGAAGCAGGGGGCGGTCTGCAGGGAAGGTCGGTTTAGTGAGAAAGTCTGTGTTTGTCAGTAAAGGTAACTTTGTCTGTTCAGTAAAAATGTGATAAAATTATCGTCCCATA
>JBHLPL010000109.1:3225-6608 GCA_048939465.1 Promethearchaeota archaeon
AATCACTATGCCCGACGAGAATTAAGTGCTGACAAGTCTATTAATTTTCTCATATTTGTGGAGTAATCTAAAATAGTCTTTCAATACTATAGGTGACAAGGTCGTTGGGGAATAGAGTAGTACCCGATTATATCAGGCTGAGATGGTATTCATAATCATCATGGAATATACTGAATTTTTCACTCCAACAGCATTACAGGTTCGAAAATGGTTTCTTGCGGTTGGGCATGAGTTTTGCTAAGATATTTTAGAACGCTGAGTTAGAGTAAGGATGATTATGATTAACAAGCAGCGAAACCAAAAGTCTAACCCTCCAGAGGAACAGGCACAATATGAGGATGACTACCACAACTATGAAATCAATACACGCTCTGACCTGTTTAGGCTGGTTGAATTGAGGCTCAAAGAGGGGAGGAGGCTCCGATCATTGTATGAAAAAGCCAAGCGTACGGGCTACCCGATAGCCTCGCAGGCTCCTCATCCTCGAAAGTATTTTGAGAATGCCTACAACGAAGTCAGAGGCCATGCGATTCGACTTCGAGAAGCAAACCCCAACTTCATTGAACTACCAGCTCCAACACCTAATAATGAAAAGAACCTCGAAAATTTGCGAGATTGGTGTACGGACACTCGCAGATTTAAAAATAATAAAAAAGATAAAGCAAATTACCCGGTGTTTACTTCAACTAAAGAGCCATTAGAAATTAGAGTCGGAAAAGTCATAATAAAATTTCCGGATGCATCCTCTGGTGACGTTGCTAAATTTGTGGGATCCTCAGCAGGTTCAGTCAGAACGACAAAAGCTTGGAAAAATCGCAAAAAACTCCGAAAGGGTAGAAAGCCTCGTCCAAAGGGATGGAAGAATGAAGATGGAACTATGGATGTTGAAGGCTCTTCTGCTGACAATCCTCAGCCTGAACACTATGACATCTTATTAATGTACCAAGATTATCAATCAGGTCGGGTGCAAGATTTTCCAACTGTGCAAAAAATTGCTGCAAAATTGAATGTTAATACTCCAGAAGCGGATCGTTTAATAAAAGAAGCTGAAAAACACTTCAATTTTATCATGAAAAAGCACAGGTAAAGAACGGAGTTTGTAAATCTGCGGTTTTTACTACGCAGTAAAACTTCTTATAACTCAGCTAACTCATTTACCATTAACAATTAATCCCAAAATCAGCAATTGAATTTCTACGTAAATTCCTGCGTTCATGACAACTCCTAAAAAGTGTACTATTTTAGAATAGGAGTGATTTGTTATGACAAATAAAAACCTACTGGAAAAAATTTTAGGTTCAAAACGTCTTAAAGTAGTAAAGAATCCCAAAGATGGGGAATATATAGCTTGGTGTGTATTTCATAAAGATGGTGAGGGAAAACCACCACATAAGCCAAATCTGCATTTTGGGTTTAAGGGCTTTAATTGTTTTGCTTGTGGAGAAAAAGGTACACTGCGTAAACTTGCCGCACACCTTGGCATTGTGGATGATTCGAAAAAGGACGGAGTCGAATTTCAAAATTCAGGTGATTTTGAAAATATATATGATTATTGCGATGAGGAAGGTCAATTATTATTTCAGGTTGTACGAAAGCAAGGCAAGAAGTTCTTTCAACGACGGCCTGATGGTAAAGGAGGCTGGATTTGGGATCTCGAAGGCGTTCGTCGAGTCCTTTATAATTTATCACAACTCATTAATAAGTCTGACGAGGTTGTATTTATAGTCGAGGGCGAAAAAGATGCTGACGTTCTAATTAAGTTAGGTTTATTGGCAACGACGAATTCGGGTGGTGCAGATCAATGGCGTCAGGAGTACAATGAGTTTTTGAAGGGTAGGGAAATTGTTATCCTCCCCGATAATGATGAACCGGGACTAAAACACGCCAAACGGATTGCCAAATCGCTGCATAATGTTGTCCGAAGCACAAAACTGGTTGAACTACCTGGCCTTATTCCAAAAGGTGACGTTTCCGATTGGCTCACATCAGGGCATACAATTGATGACCTTCTCGATGTTGTCTCCCAAACTGAGCATTGGAAACCATCAAATGAAGATGAATTAGAAACGGAGGAAAAAGTCGCGGAACGCAAAGAGATCGTTGATCTTGTTCTTAGTACGAAAATTAAGCTATTTCACGATGAAAGAGAGATTCCATACGCAGCTGTTCCATTGCAAGAAGGGCACCGAAATTATGCTCTAGGCTCAAAATTCTTTAAGCGTTGGGTGAGTCATTTAGCATGGAAGCATTACAAAAAGGCATTTAGCCAGGAAATATTGGAAGCGGCACATCGGGTCTTGTGCGGGATGGCGATTTTTGATGGTCCTGAATACCAATTAAATGCACGATGTGCACGGACAGATGAGGCTATATGGATAGACCTAGACAGCGTCAAGGCTATTCGCGTGACTTCCGATGGTTGGGGAATCATTTCAGAGCCGCCCGTACTATTTAGGTCGTTTGAAAGCCAGCAACCATTACCTCATCCAGTTAAAGGGGGTGACCCAAAAAAAGTCTTAAACTTTATCAATTTATACGACGAGGATGCTCAATTTCTATTCTTATGTTATCTGGTCGTAGCTTTTGTTCCGGACATTCCAGTTGCCGCTTTAATTGTACATGGAGTCCAAGGTACTGCTAAAACGACTCTACTGAGAATCATAAAGAGACTTTTGGACCCATCTGTCGTAGAGGTCCGAGGTGGGGTCAGAAACAATGAGGATTTTATCCTAAGTGCATTCAGAAATCGTGTTCTCTTCTTTGACAATATCACATCGATTCCAGAATGGGTTTCTGATGCTCTGTGCCGGGCGGTTACCGGTGACGGATTGGAAAAACGAACACTTTACACTGATGAAGATATGACCATCTTCAGATTAAAGCGTGTCGTGGGCATAGCTGGAATAAATTTAGTGGCAAATCGCCCCGATCTACTCGACCGTAGTGTAATACTCTCCCTTGATCCGATTCCCGAAGAGGACCGCCGGGATGAAGAGTCATTCTGGAAGGAATTTGAAGAAGCTAGCTCTGAAATCTTAGGAGGATTATTAGATGCCTTATCAAAAGCTATGAGTATCGTACCGAAATTAAAGTTGGAAAGTCTTCCAAGGATGGCGGACTTTGCTCGATGGGGTGCAGCTGTGGCAGAGGCACTTGGTCATAGTGAAACGGACTTTTTGCATGCGTATAATGAAAACATCAATCGTCAGAATGAGGCTGCAATAGCATCGTCCCCGGTTGCTCAAGCGGTCATTAAGTTCATGGAAGGAAAAACAAGTTGGCAAGGTACACCTTCAGAATTATTAGCAAAACTTGAATCAATTGCTGATGCAACGAAAATTAATATTAAATATTTGAAATACATCGAAGATGGTGATTGGGAG
>JBHLPL010000025.1:0-21074 GCA_048939465.1 Promethearchaeota archaeon
CAACTCTGAGAGCCTGATCTTCATTATCACATGGTATGGATCCTTTTCCAGCACAGATCTCGGCTACTTTTACAACAACGTTTTCACGAGGGTTCTCTCTGTAGAAGTTTCTTATGTATTCCTTAGCCTCATTCGGGCTGCTGAAATTGGCAAATTCCGGCACAGGCACATTATGACGTTTCCAGAAGTCTTTTGCCCAGCATTTGTCAGTCTCCAGAATTCCGGCTTCTGCCTTTTGCCCGACTATGTTATATCTCCCAATGTCGTTAAGCCTATCAACTATGCCCTTTGTCAAATATCCCTCTGGTCCGATATCTATCAAATCTATGGGGTTCTTTTTTACGAAATCTACTATTTCATCTATTTCTCTGAGACCAAGCCTTACGGTCTTTTTCATTAGACTAATGCCTGCGTTTCCAGGAGATACGCAAACCACGTTTGCGCTCCTTTGATAAGCTTCGGCCAGGGCCTGCTCCCTGGCACCTCCTCCCACTATCAGTACTGTTACCATAGGCTTACGTTTTGGAACTTCTTATTTATACCTTTTTATCTATGCACATAGCCGATCGGCTTTCACAATTAGGAGAATAACGGTGCTGGGCAAAAACCGTGGGTGTTTGAATCGGAGAGTCAATTAGAATTGAGGACTGTGATGCTTTGGAGAAACCTTAATATAGTTTACAAAATGATTAGCGCCGTTATTGGCTGTCTAGAATCAATAGGAAGATCCGAGTATGGGAAATGACGATCTACGGGTTGAAACCGAACCGTTGAAATCGAGAAATGGAATCTCAACCCGTTCATTATTCACTGGAAACTACTTAGTACTACTCATAAGCTGGATCTTGATGGATTTTGCCGGAGAACTACCCGGTACATACTATCAAGACTATGTTATCATCCTAGGTGGCAGTGCCACCATCTTAGGGTTGATAGCCATGGTTTCTTTCCTGTGCATAGCTTCTGTTCAGTTCTTGGGAGGCTACATGGCAGACAGATACGGAAGGCGGAAGCTTATAGTCGTGATGACATTCGGTGTAGCCTTCTCGTACATATTCTACGCGATTGCCCCCAGCTGGCACTTTATCCTGATTGGAGCTGCAATACAGAACTTGGTTTTGCTCTATCAACCAGCCCTGTTTGCCATGATGGCAGATTCGGTACCACCAGAAAAGCGAGGAACGGGGTTTTCGATCCTAAATCTGATAATGAATGTTGCAACGACCCCTGGTCCGGCAGTAGCGCTTCTCCTAGTTTCTATTTACGGGTCCGAATTAGGCATGAGAATAGCTTACACAATCGTAACTGTCTTCTTCACGATGGCTGCAGTCTGGCGAATCAGACTCAAGGAAAGTATGATAAATACCGAAAGAATGGATCTCAAAGAAGCACTTCGCTCTTATCCCAAAGCGCTAAAGGAAGGGATAAGTGTCTGGAAAAGGATACCCCGATCAACTTTCTACTTGCTTCTCTCGCAGGTAATTCTCAGATTCAGCTTTTCCATGGTGCTAAATCTTTTCCTAGTTTATGCCTTCTACGAGCTTCAAATAGGTGGTGCACCAAATCCGGCTCTGGACCCTGATCAGGACCCAGCTCTTCAACTTGCCCGTGAAAGATGGGGTTTTGTCTCGATCGCAATAGTAATAGTTATGATCATTATGTCCCTGCCAGTAGGAAGGTTAATGGACAAGATTGGCAGAAAGGTACCTTTGCTCCTGTCCAACATCTTGATGATTCCATCATTATTGATATTCATATACGGAGATTATATGCTTCTCTACGTCGCAATGATTCTCGTAGGGGTTGTGAGACTCCTTGCCTTTTCAGCCTATCAAGCTTTGTTTGCAGATTTTGTGCCACAAGAACTACGTGGAAAAGTCACAGGTTCGAGGAATTTCTTTGCCTATATATTCATGGCCTTTGGGGGATTGGCTGGGGGAATTCTGTATGACGCAATAGCCCCCCAGCTTCCGTTTCTCATCGTGATCCTTCTGACAGTCCCCTCGATACTTATTGTCGCTTTCCGCATACGTGAACTCAAACCCGAGGAAAGACACATCTAATAGGGCAAACACCAGCTCAACTCTCTATTCCTGCTCTAATATCCCCTTTTCATCCATTATCCTTGATACGTTTTGGTCGATAGCGATTTCTGCAAGATCAGTACAGTAGTTTACGATCCTTCTGAAATGCATCGTGAGTATCCTCTCACCAGCTTCTTCTCCAGTTCTATCTAATTCATCAATGATGCTGGGGCTTTGGGATAATATATCTGATATTACCTTGTGAAAATCAATTCCCTTTGCGAAGAACGCTTGAAGAACTCCGTCATAAATTGATGATATTTCTCCGGCAATGGCTTTTAGTTTTTCTGGGATCTTTCGCCCTTTTATTATTTCTTTAGCGATTCCAACTATGTGGTCTGCAGTCCTCTCCACGAATTTGGATGCCATATAATAGTTCAGACAATCTTCGGTCGCTAAACCGACTTCCAGAGCATAGGTTGGATTCTTGAGGGCAAGGTGAGAGAGTCTCTCAATCGCATAATGGTAACGATCTACATCCTTGTCTCTGTTGACGATGATCTTTGCATCTTTAACATTCGGAGATTCTAATAGGCTGATAATGCTCAATAGCATGTACTTTACAGCACTTAGTTCTCGTTTCATTAGAGGCTTTATCGTTAAGGCCAAACTCACGTCGTTGATCACGATGCCCTTTTCGGTTTCGGACACAATCTCGAATCCTAAGAGCTGCCTTGTGATTTTACTGATTTTCTCTCTCATTTCTATTGAGATCGGCCAAGCTGAAATAATTTCCAGCTTTCTGGCCCCTGAGATGTAGCTGGAGACAATCAGGGTGATAATCGTCTTTTCATCGTAATCATCGATCTTGAAACCAATCTCGGCCTTTCCCTTCAAGCTAGCTCCAGGCGGGAGTATTGTGACTGCACCATCGCTGGATTCAAACAGGTTAAGCTCCTGACCGCTTTTGAGACCCACCTTCTTACACCAGTTCTTTGGCAGGTAAATGTAGAATGAACCCCTTAGCTCCTGAACTCTCCTAGAAGGCATTTTAATCACTCTTGTCAAGTATTCATATGAAAATAATTTCTTTCCTTATTAAAATATATGAAATTAGCTACGAGCTCTAATAAAGAAAAAGGATGGATTCGAAAAAGCAATTTTACTCATATATCAGGAAATCTTGACTCTTTTGCCTGTAATCATGTATACAATTCGACCGCCTATGGCACAGGCATTATCTGCTATTCTCTCTAGGTAGCGTGCCACAAGGAGAAGGCTTGTAGCGTCTGAGATTATCTTAGGGTCTTCAATCATCATCGTGATTAGTTCACGATATACCTGCTCAAACAGTCCGTCAACCAAATCATCCTCTTTGGAGAGCTCTCCTATGCAGTCTCCAAGGATTTCCTTCTCATATGCTGTAATAATGCATTGTATCATTCTTTGGGCCGTTCCAGACATGCGAGGAATATCAATCAGGGGCTTCACATGGGGTTTGTCGACTGTTTCCTTGTTTATCTTGGCGATGTTTCCTGCAAGATCACTTATGCGATCGAAGTTACCTATTATCTTTAGAGTGGTACCGATAAACCTTAGTTCATCCCCAACAGGTTGCTGAAGTGCAATCAATTGCATACATCTATTCTCCAGATCTAGTTCCATCTCATCAATTCTAGCGTTGTTTTTGAGCACCTTGTCCGACAGCTTGACATTCTTTTCTTCAAGAGATTGGACAGAGTCCTTTAGCGAATCTATAGTGCTTTTGCCCATTTTGATAACGTCTTTTTTTAGGTTATCGAGGGCCTCTCTATATCTTTTCCTTAGCAATGCAAATCCTCCTCATCCAAATCTCCCCGCAATATAATTCTCGGTTAGCTCATGTTGCGGGGTTTCAAAAAGCCTTGTCGTGATACCATACTCAATCAACTCTCCCAAATAAAGGAATGCCGTGAAGTCGGACACCCTCGCTGCTTGTTGCATATTGTGTGTAACTACTACAATGGTCACATTATTCTTTAGTTCGTGCATTAGATCCTCAATCTTGGCCGTAGCGATCGGATCCAGTGCTGAACACGGCTCGTCCATCAATATGACATCGGGTTCCACGGCCAGAGTTCTTGCTATGCAGAGCCTTTGCTGCTGACCTCCGGAAAGTCCTACTGCGTTTTCGTTGAGTCTGGTCTTGACTTCATCCCATAGGGCTGCCCGTTCTAAGCTCTCTTTGACTACGTTCTTCAGAACGTTACGGGTCCTGACTCCGTGGATCTTGGGGCCGTAAGCCACGTTTTCAAAAACCGATTTAGGGAACGGATTTGGTTTTTGAAAGACCATGCCAACTCTCTTCCTGAGGGCTACAACATCTACTCCGTCGGCAAGGATGTCCTTTCCATCCAGAAATATCTTACCTTCAACATGTGCTCCATCCAAATCAGACATCCGATTGAAAGTTCTAATTAGTGTGGTCTTACCACATCCTGAAGGACCTATTATCGCTGTAATTCTATTCTTTTTTATGGAGACGCTGACATTCTTTAGAACGTGATTTGTCCCAAACCAAAGGTTAAGCCCCTTGGTCGATATCTTGTCCTTAATCTTCTTTTTGTCCCTGACTGTTTCCATAGCTTGAACCGATTTCTTTTCTTCCACTACATTCTCTTCTTTAATCATATCAACCTGCCCTCTGAATTTGTAGTCTCCTTCGCGCTCTATTCCTGATATATATTGCTAAGCCATTTAGGGCAATAACTATCATTAGTAGGATCAAACAGGATGCATAGGCTATCGGAAGTGTAATCTCCAGGTTCGCAGACTGAAGAGCTAGGTTATATATCGTAAAAGGAAGAACCATAGATGGCTTAAGAGGGTCAAAAACATATCCGGAAAGAGCTATGGCATATACAAAAAGTATTGGCGCGGTCTCTCCGCCAGCTCTGCTAAGACCCAAGATTCCTCCAGTCATTATCCCGCCCATGGCGTTGGGGAGTACATGATCCTTTACTGATTGCCATTTGGTAGCCCCAAGTGCCAGGGCACCTTCTCTATAAGACTTCGGAACTGATAGAAGGGCTTCTTGAGAAGCCGATATGATAATCGGCAGAGTCATAAGGGACAGTGTTAATGCAGCTACTATAGCAGACTTAGGGAATCTGAGAATGAGTAGAAAAAACACGAACCCAAATACTCCGTAGACTATTGAGGGAACGCTTGCCAGGGTGTTTATCGCGCTTCTGATGACCCTAGTAAAAGCATTGTCTCCAGCGTATTCTGTCAGGTAAATAGCTGCCAGTATTCCTATTGGCAGGCTAATCATCAGAGTAAAAACCATGACGTAGATTGTGCCAAGAATGGCAGGTCCAACACCCCATAACTCAGGATTGACGGGATTCGGTGTACCGAAAATAAGCGCCGGAGACAGGGCACCTACGCCGTTTATCACTATGGTCCCAATTATCCATACCAAGAAAAACAAGGGGATTGCTGTCACTAGACGCATAAACCAAAACATAACTTTTTGCTTGACATGTTTTGAAATCATCTTCTTATTCTCCATCCTAGTCTTCTTCCAATTATGGAGGTGGCAACCCAATTAATTAATATCGTAATGACCAGAAGCACCAAGGCTAGTGCAAACATCGAATGATACCATATCGACCCCCTGGGTACTTCTCCAAAGTCCCTAGCTATCAAGGCAGTCATTGCGGCGATTGCGTCAAGCGGATTAAGCGTGAAGTGGGTGGCGTTCCCGGTAGCCATAAGCACCGCCATGGTCTCGCCTATTGCTCGACCAAAACCTAACAGGATTGCTGTGACAATCCCTGGTTTGGCAGTTGGAAAGGTGACGTTCCTCAGGGTCTCCCAGTCGGATGAACCCAAGGCATATGCTGCTTCTTTGTATTGGCGGGGAACTGCAGAAAGGGCATCTTCTGAAATGCTGATTATTGTTGGAAGAGCCATGACGGCCAAGATTACAGCGCCGTTTAGGGCATTGAGCCTCTCTACCACAAGTGGCCCGAATATTACGGATATTGCGGAGGCGAGTATCACGAAAGCAAAGAATCCATAGACAACTGAAGGCACTCCGGCCAGTATTTCAATAAGAGGTTTCAAGATTTCTCTCTCCTTCTTACGTGCCACCTGAGAGATGTACATCGCGCTGAAGACACCCACCGGTATGGCTATTGCTAGAGCTATAATCGTAACAAGGAACGAGCTCCAGAGAGGGGTAATGAGACCGTACTTCGGATCAGAGGACCAAGGCCTGAATTCAATCCCGGCAAAGAAGTCGATAGGATTGACTTGGAGAAAAAAAGGAATTGACTCATAAAGAACATAGGCGAATATTAAGACCACGAATAAGACTGCTATGGCACCTGCTAAGAACAATGCTTTTTCAATAAGGATCTCGCCTATCTTTCTTTTAGGTTTGGATGCGGGTTCCGAATAGATAATGTCATCGGTTTCTGAAGGATTTGAGGATTCTTCTTCCATACTTCGCTACTCCCTCATTGGTGATGACGTTCCCGATTAGAGGTTTCCACGTATATTAATCTTATTACCAATATTGACAAGCTTGATAAAAACATATTCTTGCTGAAACAGTATAACTCATATTATTCTACTGAAAAACCTTTAAATATGTATTACAGTCAAGGCGAACCTGCCTAGAATATTATTAGAACAAAGAGTCTAATTGCTTATCATCTTGCTTAAAATGATTTGAAATAAGGAGATACGGGAAATTGGGAGAAGAAATAAAGTTTGTGGAAGAAGTTGGCATATCTAGATCTTGGCTGGCAATACTGTTGATTATAGCACTTGGTGCAGGATTTGGTGCTGGATGGATTTCTGGGTCGTTAACAGGCTCGCAAGGCGGGGGATTTTCGGCAACAATCAGTATAGAGGGCTCAAATACTCTATTCGAGCTTCAGCAGACGTGGGCGATTAATTACATGGGCAACAATACTGGGATCATTATCAACGTTGGAGGGGCTGGCTCGTCGGTAGGGTACAGCCAGCTAATTGACGGACTAATTGACATCGCCGATGCCTCAAGACTTCCCAAAGCTTCAGAAAACGAAAGTGCGGCCACATTTGGTGTTGAACTAAACATCATTCCGGTAGTTATAGACGGGATTGTGATTGTTGTTCATCCTAACAATGACATATCGAACATCTCATTTAGCTGTCTAAGAGGAATATACAACGGTACTATCAGCGGTTGGATCGATGTCAACGCAAGCTCCAGCAGAGCCGGCAATTCCATAACTGCATATTCTAGAGATCCTGCTTCTGGAACTTTTGGATTCTTTCAGGAACACGTGATGGAAGATGATGACTACGGCAGTTCGATTCAGATGCTCGCCGGTAACTCCGCTATAGTATCGGCCGTAGCTGCTGATGAGGATGGCATAGGCTATGTGGGCGCTGCATACGCCCAGACAACCCAAGTAAGGGTAATCGATGTCAATAGCCCGGATACGGGTAATCCAGTCGAACCAACATTTGAAAATATCAAAGACTTCTCCTATCCTATTGCTCGACATCTATACGCGGTTACTAATGGCAGGCCTGCAGGTTTTATTGCAGCCTATATTGATTGGTGCATAGGTCCAGAAGGGCAGACAATAGCGGAATCCATAGGCTATATTGCAGCTTATGAGCTTGCAGGGCCTTCTTGAGCAAAGTCTCACAAGATATTCTACTTCCCCTTTACATCTTCCTGAATCACTTAAGCCATTTTAGGTGTTCGAAGACGACATACCTTTAAAGAGGAACGTTTTTTTTTGCTGGCGAAGAGGGATAGTTTCTGTGTGTTTGATGGAGATGTGCAGAATGAAGGAACGATTCACTCCAAAGATGTTTATGCACTACATCGCTTCTAGGAAAGATATTAACATTGAAGATATGGGAGTGAGGCCTATCGTGGTCCTCTCCTGGTGGACGGGGGTCATTAAATCTCTAGCCGAGGCTACAGGGGCTCATCTATCAAAGAATTGGATCTACGGAGAGAGGCATCCTCTATACGTGGGAGATGTCGAAGACAGCCACGTCTGTTTTTGTAGTGCCCCCGTAGGAGCCCCCGCTACGGTAATGCTTATGGAAGAATTAATTGCTTGTGGTGCTCGTTTCTTCTTTGGTTTAGGATGGGCCGGAAGTCTCCAGCAAAAGGCTCCAACAGGGGCTTTCCTACTCCCCACTTCGTGCATTAGTGAGGAAGGAACATCCGCACACTACGTAACTCCCGGTACGAGACTGGTTCCAAGCAAGCGTCTTGTCATAATCATTCAAGAAGTCTGTCAGGGGAGAGGTCACAGTGTTCACTTAGGTCCTATTTGGACCACAGACGCTCCCTATCGTGAACTCCAGACAAAAATCAAATCATATCGCAAAGAGGGAGTTTTGGGTGTGGATATGGAGACCTCCGCTATGTACGCACTCGGACAGTTTCGAAAGGTAGAAGTCTGCAACCTTCTGGTGGTCAGCGACGAATTGTGGCATGGATGGAGACCCGCTTTTATATCTGCCAAGTTGAGGGAAGGAGTAAGACTGGCAACAGATATAATCAAAGACTGCCTTGTCAAAGACCTTAAATAGGCCAGGGGACTTCCCATAAGGGGGTGAGATACTTGGGTACGCTTCTGGGTCTAGAGAAGGTAGAGGAAACCGTTAGAAGAATACGAAATACTTCATTTACGATCCTGGATTTTATTGAGATCTTTCAGAGACTATATCCTAAAGATTGGGGACGGCTGCTGGATCGATTCGGACAATTCGGCGAGAAGCGAAGATACACCGTGAATACTTATCTCTCAAATCGTTTGGATATCTACTCCCACAAACAAGGTTCACTTCTTCTGCCATTAACACACTACTCCGAAGGTAAGTTTAAAGATCGCAGAAGGACCACAAATGATGAGCAAAAGCATTTTGGAAGTCCCTGGATTACCGTTTATAAAAAGAAGAAATAAGACTGTATTGTTGGGGTACTGTTTGGCGGAGAAGTACTGCGAGAATATGATCTCCTTCTCTCTTTGATCCTTCTAAGCTTACGTTTGATCCTGTACTAAAGCTTAAGAATAATCTTGTTTAGTATTAGTTGTAGGTATCTTGGTAATTAGGAGGCTATTGCTAGTGATAAACAACTTGGAGGGGCGAAAAGAGATTCTAATAAAGCAATTTAAGGCTCTTCACAAGGATATTCTTCGACTAATGGAGAGAAGCCCATTGTCAATCCCTGAACTTAGAGCTATGCTTATCAATATAGAAGAAATGCTAAAAATAATGCACGAGGTAACGGTGCTTAGCGTCCGTGCAAAAAGCCTATGAGCTGATGCGCTGATCAAATCATAAGTCAAGGGATGATATCGATGTCTTCTTAATAGGTCCTGCTAGACTCGTTTTGGAAGGTTTTTTCTGTAGAGAGCTGTTCCAACCCAAAAGAAGATAACCGTAAAAAGCAGAATTGCCCCAATATCTACATTATGTGATTAACTGCTAATATACTATCAAATGATTTAGTCAGATTTGAGACCTCGATCGCGCGATCCAGTTGGCTTAGCCTCTTTTAGACATTCTCTTCCTTTTTCTTACGTCTCTCAATCTCGGCATTTACACTCCCAAGTTCCATTTCTAGCATACCTTTGTATTCTTCGAGGTCTCTGATTTCCTCTCTAATCAATACCCTATCTCCTGCATGGTGTGCGCCACAAGAATGAGGATATCTGTTTCCACAACACACTGCTTCTCTCCCTCCTATTCATTTTTCGCAAAATGCTTATCGTAGAATCGGATCAGATCTTCCACAAGTCGAAGACTACCCTTAATCATTCTAAGCCCCTCTTTGAGCACACTTATTCCCAATGTTGTTGGTCGATATATTCTCCTATCTGCCCCTGAATCTTTTCGCTCCCATTCTGAGTCGACTAGTTCTCGTGCTTCCATTCTCCTAAGGGTCGTATACATGGCTCCTGGCTCCGGTCTATAGCTTCCCGAAGTGATTCTCTGGATTTCATTCATTATCTGGTAACCGTGGGCAGGGTTTTCGTATAGAACTCGAAGAATGAGGATTTGGAATAATCCCCTTCTGAGGAAGTGAAATCTGTGACCATGCAAACGTAACACCGGAATATGTATCGATGATACATATATATAAATGCTTCGTAGTTAAGGAATTCTTAATACACCCTTAGAATGAGTAACTGGCCGTATTCATCCACATTGGCCATTTGGCTTGGCTGAATCAAAACAGTTGTGTCTGCCTGTTCTATTATGGCGGGGCCATACACTTCATTCCCCGGATGAAGTCTATTTCTATCATAAATATCACATTCTACTTTTTCATCTTCTTTTTCGAAATAAACTTCTCGTTTGTACTTCCTAGCTTGACTTGAGTCCTTTCCTTTCTTAGCTCTTTTCTTCATCTTCAGAGGTGCTGTCTGACCAGTAGCTGTGAGCCTCAGATTGACTATCTCTATTGCTCCGTCCTCCAAAGAATAGCCGTATGTCTTCTTATGTAGTCGGCAGAATCTCTTTTCAAGTGTCTTAAGAACCCCCTCATCAATTGCCCCTCTCGGCACATCAACATTCAGTTCATAGGATTGGCCCGAATACCTCATATCTATTGTTCTGCTTATGAGGATTTGACTTCTGGAGATACCCTCTCTTCCTAAGTCCATTAAGCCCTGCTTTTCCAGCTTTCCAAAATAACCGTTTAGAAGCTTCAGTTCAACAGAATCCGTTCTGCAGAGGTACGTCATTGAGTAATCATGGCCAATGTCTGTTAATAGTAGACCGTATGCTGAGAATAGTCCAGGTGCCACCGGAATTATGCAGCGTTCAAAACCAAGATCTTCCATTAGGTTACTAGCCACCATCGGGCCCGCACCCCCAAAGGCCACAATTGGCAATCTCCGTGGATCTCTACCTCTCTCTATCGTCACAATTCTCAAAGCTCTGCTCATGTTTGAATTTGCCACTTTTGCGATGCCGTCTGCAGCTTTAATGATGTCAATGCCTAAAGGATCAGCAATTTCCTCTTCTACTGCTCTTTTCGAATAAGAATAATTCAGTCTCATCTTCCCGTCCAGAAAGTAATCTGGATTGATCACACCTAGCAGCAGATACGCGTCGGTAATGGTCGGTTTATGTCCTCCCAAGCCGTAGCACGCGGGTCCTGGTTCCGCTCCTGCACTCTCAGGTCCAACTCTTAGGGCTCCGCCAGCATCGATCCAGGCTATACTCCCTCCTCCTGCTCCTATCTCAATCAAGTCTATCACTGGGACCCTAATTGGCCAGCCAGTTCCTATTACTGAGCGGCCCGCTGCAGCTTTTCCACCCACTTCAAAATCTGTAGTGACCGTCGGCTCATAATCTTCGACTAAACAGACCTTCGTTGTGGTTCCTCCCATATCAAAAGATACTATGTTGGGGAGGTCAATTAGCTTCGCCATATATGAAGCAGCTACCACACCTGCAGCTGGTCCAGATTCGATTATTCTAACCGGCTTTTCCCTGGCAATTTCGGACTTCATGATCCTGCCATTTGATTGCATAATTAGTAATTCACAGGTCAGCCCTTGATCCTTCAGTGCGCTCCTGAGTCCTTCTACGTACTCACCAACAAGTTTTGCTAAGGCTGCGTTTAGGACCGTCGTAGTTGTTCTTTCGTATTCTCTGAACTCTGGGAGTATCTCGTGTGATAATGCAACGCTCACCCCCGGATATTCATCGTATATCAGCTCCCGAATCCTTCTCTCGTGTGTCGGGTTTACGAAGGAGAATAAGCTGCATACTGCTATTGAATCGACACCTTCATCCCTTAGCTCCCTAATCGCCTTTCTGGTCTCCTCTTCGTTCAGTTTAAGCAATACACAGCCGTCATATCCTATTCTCTCAGTAACTTCCTTTCTCAAGTATCTTGGAATTAGTGGTCTAGGCTTATCCACAAAAAAGTCATAAGGGTCTGGTCTAATTTGTCTACCTATTTCTATCAGATCTCTAAATCCTTTGGTTGTTATTAGCCCGGTTTTGGATAGCTCCAATCCGATCTGGCCAATTATCGCATTCGTCGCTATGGTTGTTGCATGAGAAACATATCTTGCATTCTCCGGTCTTAGCTTCGCACCATCCACTGCAGACTTGATCGCTCTGTACGCACTGGCTTCCGGTTTCTTCGGCATAGTATGCTCCTTTGAAACAGTCGTCTTTCCACTTCTTTCATCGAATACTATCACATCTGTGAAGGTTCCCCCGACGTCACAGCCAATTCTAAACATCCTTGAACACCCTCAACTCGTCTAATGATAGCCGGTACGTTTCCTTTGCTCTTTTGAGACTTATTTTTCCGTTTCTCACATCTTCTACGGTTTTGTCTCCTTGTCTCTTCTTGGGGTCTCCATAACCTCCTCCGCCAGGAGTCTGCACGCTTATTATGTCACCTGGTTTCAACCTTCTGAAAGTCTTAGAAGAGAGTAAGACTTCATCCGGAGTATCAGGATTTAGGATATATCTGCTCTTCTTACCCTCAAGACCGCCTGAAAGTCCCCATGGAGCAATCTTCGCCCTGTCTGAAACTATTGAAAACACAACTGAATGATTTTCAAACCTGTAATCTCTCCTTATGCCTAGGCCTCCTCTGAATCTGCCCGCACCGTCGGAGTCCGGGACTAATTCATATTTCTCGATGATTACTGGATAGCTAGTCTCCAGTTCCTCAACTGGTGCGTTCTGTGTGTTTGTTAAATGATATTGAACTCCCTCCATTCCGTCCTTGGAGGGTCTTGCGCCATATCCTCCTCCAACCGTTTCGTAAAATGCATATACCTTACCATCTCTCGGGTCTATTCCTCCGAAACAAACATTGCATATTATCCCCTTGCCAGCAGCACAAACTCTTTCTGGCACAGCCTGTGCCAGAGCCCTCGTCAATACGTCAGTTACTCTCATGGCGACTTCCCAGCAACCAGCAATTGCAGCTGGCGGCCTGGCGTTTAAAACAAGTCCTTGAGGAACGCGTAGGTGCAGAGGTCTGAACATCCCTTCATTTATCGGTATATCGGGGTCTACAAGGCACTTGAACACATAAGATATCGCTGAAAGAGTGGGAGCCCATGTACAGTTCATGGGGCCCTGGGTTTGCTTATCTGATTCTGAAAGATCGATGGTCGCTTCACCCTGTTTCAATGTGACTTTGGCAGCAACTCTAATCGGATCGTCTCCTATCCCGTCGTCATCTAGATAATCCTCACCGTAGTACTCCCCGTCCGGTATTCTCTTCAGAGCAGTTCTCATTCTTCTCTCTGTATAGTTCAGCAACTCCTCCTCATATGTCTTAAAAGCCTTGACTCCGTATTTTTCAATAACCTCGATTATTCTCCTAACTCCCGTCCTGTTTGCAGCAATTTGCGCTCTATAATCTCCCGCTCTTTCTGAAGGAGCTCTTACGTTGGCAAGCAATAGTGCCAGTACTTCCTGATTTATCTTTCCTTTGCCTACCAGCTTCGTGGGAGGTATAATCAACCCCTCTTGATAGATATCGGTCGTATCACCAGGAACTCCTCCGGGTGCTCTTCCTCCGATGTCCTGATGGTGAGCCATGTTGGCTACGAATCCTTCGATTCTGGAATCGCAGAAAATTGGACTGATCAAAGTTACATCAGGCAAGTGAGTACCGCCTCTGTATGGATCATTAACGATTAACATGTCCCCCTGTTCGATATTCTCAGTACCGAACTCCCTTATTGCGGTTGGAACGGCATTGACTAATCCTCCCAGAAGTGCAGGAATGTGCAAAGCTTGGGCCGTATTGCGAATCTTTGCGTCGAATACAGCACAGGCAAAATCAAGTCTCGTTTTAATATTTGATGAATATGCTGATTTTTGCAGAGTAACGCCCATCTCTTGAGCGGCTGAAGAAAGGAGGTTCTTAATTATCTCTAGAGTCACTGGATCTATTCCCTTCAATTGCTAACACCCCAGAGTAGACACATTATACTAGTACCTAGCAATTTAAAATTGGTTTCCCTCCTATATTGCCTAGGTGTTTTCGCATCTAGATTCCATATTCCTGAGATTGGCTTCACAAAACTTTTTATGCATGTTTTGTAGATAGCAATGGAATAAGGGACATGAAATATCGGGGAGAGTAATGTCAAATGCGGAAAAAGAGAGCATTTGTATGTTTTATTACCATTCTCATATCTGTAACTCTTCTGACCGTTAGTGCAACAGTTGCTCAGAATCAATCTCAGGAGTGGCCGATGTTCCGTCATAACCCTAATCATACGGGTTATACCAGTGAAGAGGGTCCCACAAACATAAGACTAGTGTGGACCAACATGTTAGACAATTCTATATACGGCTCTCCTGTTGTCTCAGAAGGCAAAGTATACATAGGCTCAACCGATGGACGCTTATACTGTTTTGATGCCGATAGCAGTGATGAAATATGGAACTACACCTCAGCCGGCTGGATCTTTTCTACACCTGCTGTGACCAATGGTAGCCTGTATTTTGGCTCCTGCGATAACCGTACATACTGCCTAAACGCAAGCACCGGCGATCAAATATGGAATTATACAACCGGTGACATGGTGTATTCTTCTCCCGTTGTTGCTGACGGAAAAGTCTACATCGGCTCAATAGATTACAATGTTTACTGTTTGAATGCCAGTGATGGCAGTAAAATATGGAACTATTCAACGGGCCTTTGGGTAGATTCTTCTCCTGCTGTTGCCGACGGAAAAGTCTATGTTGGCTCAACTGATGGTTATGTCTACTGTTTGGATGCTGGCGATGGTAGCCAAATATGGAACTATACATCAACGTCCTTTGGCGTGAGCTCTTCTCCTGCTGTTGCTGATGGAAAAGTCTACGTTGGCTCTTCAGACAGTCATGTTTATTGCTTAGATGCTTCTAATGGTGCACCGATCTGGAACTATACGACATCGGGTGAAGTGTATTCTTCTCCTGCTGTCGTTTCTGACAGGATATATGTAGGATCTTTCGATGATTTCGTATACTGTCTGAATGCTAGCACCGGAAGCAAGATATGGGACTATGAAACGGGCGATGACGTAAGGTCTTCTCCTGCTGTCGCAGGTGACAATGTGTACATAGGATCGGATGACAACCACATTTATTGCTTAGATGCAGACACCGGAGTCCAGATTTGGAACTATACCACGAGCGGACCGGCGTCTCCTTCTCCCGCCATCGTTGGAGGTCGAGTCTTTGCAGCCTCAGAGACCTTCAGGGTCTACTGTATCGGAGATATTGGAGAAATTGATCCTCACTTCTTAACGCTAATACTGGTCATTGCAAGTATTGCTGTAATCTTCTTAGCGATCTCCGTTTCGCTTTTGCTAAGAGGCAGGAGATAATCAGTTCTTTATGGGCTCAGGAGCACATCAGTCTATCCAAAACCCTCGCCCCCTGGTCTTCGGACGTAGCCTAGAACTTCTTTTTTATCAATATTATACTAGTTCTAACAAGCCTATCTCGATACGACCTCATCGACAAGGCATTTATGTGGTTTTCGGTTTATATCACTTTAAGAAAAGTTAGTATGAGGGATCATGAACTGAAAGAACGTTACGTACTCTTGCCCGCTGTGTTGATTGTTGCCTCACTATTGCTGGTAAGCCTTGTGGCTCTGAATCCATACCCCAGCCAAGAAGGTACTGACAAACCTGCTCATATACACCTGACATGGCAAACAAATGATATGGCTCATACAATAGCAGTAACTTGGCAATCTTCTATGAATGATTCGGGAGACATGGTACTCTACGATACGATCCAGAGAAATGGGAATCCACAGTCATATAGCTTCTCAACTCAGGGCATAAACCATACCTATCTCGGCTCTTCCGGATACATTCACGACGTTGAATTGGTGGGTCTAATCCCGAACGCTTTATATTACTTCATTTGCGGAGGGGAAAAAGGAGGATGGAGTAGCGAGAGATCCTTCAAGACAAGTCCGTTAGTCCCCTCAGAAACCAGATTTGTCGCAGGCGGTGATTCTAGAACTGATGCTGTTGCTCGAGACAAAATCTCTCAGATTATGAGCACTTTTGACCCAGACTTCGTGCTCTTCAACGGTGACATGGTCGCAGACGGTGATAGTCAAGGCCAGTGGGATGATTTCTTAGACCATATGGATGCCTGCTGGATTGGTAATAATGGGCTGACTATCCCAATTGTGCCGGCCTTGGGAAATCACGAGAGAAATTCCACCAATTATTATGAGCAGTTTGCCTTAGTTGGCAATGAAAGATGGTACTCAATAAATTGGGGCTCAGAAATTCATATAATTGTCCTTGACAGTGAAGCGAATCTTGAAGACATAATTACTCAAGCAAATTGGCTGGACGAAGACCTAGAGGAACACTCATCATATCTCTGGAAGTTTGTCACATTCCATAGGAATGTCTTTCGATCAAACCATGAGTCGTGGACGTTGGCCTTTGACTACTGGGTTCCCATATTTGACAAATATCATGTAGATATCGTATTTAACGGTCACAGTCACAATTATATGCGTACAAAACCAATTAACTGGACAGAATCCAACACGACTCCTCAGTCTTCCTATCTTAATGGAACCATGTATGTTGTCACTGGAGCGTGGGGAGCACCCCTCTATGATGTTACTGGCGGATGGTGGGCTGCCTATAATAGGTCGATTCATCATTTTACGATCGTCGATGTCTTTGACAATAGAACCTTATCCTTAAAAGCAAAGGATGATTCTGGCACAACATTTGACGAAGTTTGGATTGACAAAAGCGCTCCCGGAAACGGCAATAATGATTCAAATGGAAAACCAAATGATTCAGATATCCTCAACATCTTCGCTCTTTGTCGGGGCAAAGCAAGTCACGTCTGTTTCTTCATTAACAACATTTGCCTACTAGTAACCAACAGAATGGGCAACTACTTGTCAAAACCTATTAGGGCGTACCTCTGGCTTTATGTTTAGCGTTAAACCCTCTCTAATTTTCTTTCAAGTCCTGACTTGCTAACGGAAAATATTATGTTGATGAGAAATAGTGGCCTGGTTAAGGTTAGCTTGCCGAAGCTATTTCTGACTCTTTTGAGGACCCGGCAGGGATGGGAAGCTCCTTCGAAAGAACGTAGCCATGATACGGAGTTCCGGTGATTATATTGAGCGATTTAAGTCGATTCTTAAGCCTTATGAATTCTTCCGGAGTGATGGATCTGCCGTAATGTTTCTTGAAGAATGGATCCAAGCAATTCTCCACCAAATGGAACTCGTCCACGGGATTGACTTGCGTTTCCAAGAATCGAACAACAGCTTGTGTCATTTCCTCTATATCTATTACTGGTCTTATCTTTCCAGTTTCAAGAATAACCTGAATTGCGATCTTCCATAGCGCATCCGCCAGTCTCTTCCCCTCTTCATTAAGCACCAAGCTGGACAAAAACCTCTTGTTTCCAATGAAATCCTTTTCCTTTAGTTTTCGTAAACACTTGTAGATCGTACGCTGGTGGGCTGAAACAAGTTTCGACAGATCGGATACCCTGATTTCTCCCGTGTTCCATATTATATTGAATACTTCTTTCTCCTTGGGCGATGCATCTTCAGGCGGGATATTCTTTTTGGTTCTGATGTAGACTCTCACTGATTTCCTCTTCACAAAAGCCCCGACCCGTACGATCACCCTGGAGAGTACCGATTCGGGAACTACCTGACTCAATTCTTCTCTTGATTTTTCGCCATTCATTAGCGCAAGCAGCAGGAATTCCTCGTAACATCTGCTATACCGTGGCAGTCTGTCAAACCACCATTTGTTTCGAATCTCCCTATTGACCTTCCTGCCCAGCTCCGTTATCTCAAAACCACCGTCTTTCTCTCGTATCAATCCTGATTTCTGAAGAGGCTTCAAATACCAATCGTGTATTGTGCCTTGACTGTGAATAAACTTACCTCCATTGAGTTTGCCTTGAATGTAAGGGAGGGGAGCCGAGGGGGTTCTATTAAGCTCTTCCAAAATCAGCCTTCTTCTACTATTCTTAATAGAAGCAAAAACCTCTCTTATCATTGATTTGAAAGGAGGTTTTAATATAGTCTGAAGATCCAAATGAACCCCCTCAACATGGTTTATAAAATAAACAGTATTTAAACATTTCGTTAAGAAAGTAAACCAATATAAGGCACCCTTATAATAAGAATAATGCAAAAAAGAATTGGTGAAACGAATGGATGAAATTGATCGAAAGATAATTTCTCTGCTGAAAGAGAACGGTCGAATGACATTTAAAGACTTAGGAATAGCTATTGGATTCACGTCAGCAGGTGCAAAAAAACGGGTAGAGTCTCTGCTGAAAACAGGTCTTATTCAAGTTTCTGCACTTCTCGATTTCGAGAAGCTGAACTTGAAAGCCGGGCTTATTCTGTTCGAAATTGAAAGCGAATCAAAAATCAGGGAGTTCCTGGAAAGATTCAGGAAATGCCCTCGAGTTGTTAGCACTTTGACTGTCATAGGAAAATACAACCTTATTGCATTATTGATTGCTGAAGATCAAAAGACATTTGAGAGCATATTACTTGGAAAGTGTGCGTTAAGAGGGGAAGATGCTCGCACTCATATTGAAGTGTTTCCATTGGCCAGTCAAGAGTTACATTTACCGATTTCTCTGGAATTACGGCAGGAGGATGTCTCGCCGTGCGGCGTCAGATGTACAACTTGCGGGAGATACAGAGATCAATACTGTGTTGGTTGCCCTTCCACCGAATGCTATCGCGGAGAGTTATTTACGTCTAAGTGAACTGCTCCTAGATTCCGTAAGGAGCCTTCCCCCTTTCCTTGCTTCAGGCGTCTGAGGCCGCCTCGGCTTCGCAAGGGGAGGTCTCTGTGTTCCGGATTCATCTGAACCGCCTTAAGGAGACTTCTTCCGAAAGGGCGAAGTAGTTTACAGCTACACGGCAATGTCTCTTTCGGCCTCCGGGCTGGTTCACTGTGTTGTTTGTGCTCCATACACTTACACAACCCTCTCGAGCAGGGTGTACCAACATGAACTTCACTCCAGACTGGGTCTTGCACTCATGCTTTAAGCAACCTTCATCTTACGAGTAACTCATACAGAGTTTAGTCATCAAAAGATCACTTAAGCGAATCATAATTCATCTCCACCTTCCTAGATGGAGTCCCCCTACAGAGAAAAGGATGGAAGTTCAGATTCCTGTTTCTGGGAATACACAGGCCTGTTTGAAAACATTTAAAATACCTACTGATCCATTAGCAATTATGTGTTAACGGAATTCCTCTAAAAGAGCCTGTGGGGAGTTCCCTGGTTTGATCTCGTCCGAATTGATGCGGAGGTCGTCCTTTGAAACATGATGCGATTCTTGTTCTCGACTTCGGCGGTCAATATTCTCATCTCATCGGGAGAAGGATAAGAGAGCACAAAGTCTATTCCGAAATTGTTCCATGTGACATTACGCCCGAGGAAATCAAGCGGATCAACAACAGACTGAACATAAAGGGGATAGTGCTGTCTGGTGGACCCTCCAGTGTCTACGAAAAGGACGCCCCGGTATTTGATTCGAGAATCATGGACTTGGATCTTCCCATTTTGGGTATATGCTACGGGCATCAGCTTATTGCCTACGTCTCCGGTGGAGAAATCAGGAGAGGAGAGAAGAAGGAGTATGGAGTCACACACGTCGCTGTTGAGAAGCCAATCGGCGTGCTAAAAGGACTCCAAAAAATGGAAAGAGTCTGGATGAGTCATGGAGACACCGTCTATCGGGCTCCTGTGAATTATGAGGTTCTGGCATCCACGGAGAGCTGTCCAGTAGCTGCCTTCCGCCATAACCAGAAATCGATTTATGGTCTGCAATGGCACCCTGAAGTTGTACACACTGACAATGGAATGAAGATGCTCCGGAATTTTATCTTTGATGTGTGCAAGTGCAAAGCTACGTGGACAATGAGGGATTTTATCAAAACTTCTTTGACACAGATAAAAGAAACCGTTGGTAAAGAGAAGGCCATCTTGGCTTTGAGCGGCGGTATTGATTCGAGCACAACCGCGGTTTTGGCTGCCAAGGCTTTGGGAAAGAATCTAACGGCTGTTTTCGTGAACCACGGGTTCATGCGGTTGGGAGAACCTGAATTCGTTGACAAGACATTTAGGAAATTTGGTCTTAACCTTATCACAGTGGATGCAAGAGAGCGATTCTTGCGAAGGTTGAAGGGTATTTCAGATCCTGAGGAAAAGAGAAAGATAATCGGAGAGGAATTCATAAGAGTGTTTGAGTCTATAGCTTCAGAAGTTAAAGCACCTTATCTGTTTCAGGGTACAATCTATCCAGATAGAATTGAATCTGGCTTCAGAAAGCATTCAGACAAGATAAAATCTCATCACAACGTTGGGGGATTGCCCTTAGAAATCAACTTCAAGGAGATTGTTGAACCTCTTAAGGATCTTTACAAAGATGAGGTGAGAAAGATCGCTAAGAAGCTAGGCTTGCCTAAGGAAATTGCGATGAGACAACCTTTTCCTGGCCCAGGACTTGCTGTTAGAATTCTTGGTGAAGTAACTCAGGAGAAAGTGGATATCGTCAAGAAAGCGGACGCAATCGTTACTGAAGAGATAGAGAAACGGGGGTTGGAAGAGGGATTGTGGCAATACTTCGCCGTTTTGACGGAAGCCAGAAGCACAGGAGTAAAAGGCGACGCTCGGACGTATGGATACACTATTGCTGTTCGGGTTGTTGAGAGTAAGGAAGCTATGACAGCTAGATTCTCAAGGATCCCTTTCGATGTTTTGGAATCTATTTCAACAAGAATTACAAATGAGATTCCGCAGACTACGAGGGTTGTTTACGATATAACTCACAAGCCTCCGGCAACGATCGAATGGGAATAGGAGATTGTCTCTTAGAGTTTTCTATCCGTTTGCTAAATGAGAGCCGAATTCCCCAGTTACGGGCTCATATTCTCTGTTTTTATTGAATGTGTTTTCCTTCTACGTTGACCAGTTTGGCCCCTCCTCCCCCCAACCCCCTCCTCCCCA
>JBHLPL010000026.1:0-20906 GCA_048939465.1 Promethearchaeota archaeon
TTTGATTCATCAGGTACTATTTTGATATGAGACAGTGACAGGCTTAACACGCCAAAATGCTCATAGGAACACGCCAGATAACAGTAAAGGCAACCTGTGCACAGCTCCTGACGGAAAAGCAAAACTTCCTGTTCATCATGCTCCACCATGGTCTCAACTTCCTCGCAGTTGTCAACCAAGTCGGCCTCTATGCGAGAAGCCTTTTTCTAATATTTAAGATTAATGGTAGAACAGACAAGTTCGCAGAAAGGCTAAACTTGTGCTTTTTGGGGAAATGCAACCTTCAGGTTTTGACAGGAATTTAATTTATCCATAGGAAGATTTTTTATTCTTGGAACAACAATCTATGAGCAAAATATCATATCCACAAAGAAAGAAATCAGGTTGGATAGAATTGGTTCAAGCCGTTGAGCACCATATTTGGGCGGTAATCGGTTTTTCGTTCTACTACCTAGCGATAGAACATTTTCTTCATTTGTTCCAGGTACTATTCTGGCCCGCACTGTTTGTCTGCGTATTTGGTTCGATCTTCCCAGATTTGGATTTGGGATTTGGCGCAAAGTATCATAGAAGTCCCATAACGCATAGTGCTCTGGTTCCCACCCTGTTTTTCATATTCTATATCCTTATAGTTCCGGACCCAACTACCTATCGATTTCTGGCTGTCTTCTTTCTAGGCTATTCATCTCACTTATTTTTAGATATATTTCCGTCAAATGCATCCATATTCAAGCGAGTTGCAGATATCTTTAAGGAATACACGCCGGGGGATATAAGAGGAGTTCCGGAGAAATATGAAAAACCACTTCTCATCTGGTCGGGTGCAATGTGCCTTGTTTGGGCAGCGATATTCTTAATCATGGCAGAAGGAATCATCCCTTGGGCAGGGATCATAGTTCTTCCGTGGTAGCATTTCTGCCCTCTTATTTATTTCGACAAGCCGCTCGTATAAGTCAGAAAATGGCAGATGGCCACAGATTGACAGTAAAAAAGACAGCTATATTTGCCTGCCCGATTCTTATTTACTGGGAATGTGAGAATCAAGAGCATATTCTTTACAATACTGCTTTTGCTTACAAAAATACCATTGTAGTCAGCTATTGGACAAGCCAGTGCCAATAGTATTTGCAGATAGAATTAAAAGACAACCTCGCCAAGCCATGTGTATGGAAAGACTGGCCAACGAAGTTATGAAACTGAAGAGTTCAAAAACAGGAAGATTGATCAGAAAACGGATAGAGGAATTCATTGGCTTGCATGATCAGGATGATGAATTCTGGTTCTCTGAACTCTGTTTTTGTCTATTAACCGCAAACTGCTCTGCAGAGATGGGGGTAAGAATTCAGCAGACTATTGGTCAGAAGTTCTCCACGCTGCCGGCACATATATTGGCAAAAAGGCTGAAAGGACTTAGATACAGATTCCCGAATAGAAGAGCCGAATATATTGCTGAAGCGAGAAAATACAGAAATGCGAAAGAAGTATGTCTTGAACATATAGGAGAGAAAGAGAAAGAAGAAAAAGTGAAGGATTTGAGAGAATGGCTTGTTAAGAATGTCAAGGGCCTCGCGTATAAGGAAGCCAGCCATTTTCTCAGAAATGTTGGTTATCTCAATGTGGCGATCTTGGACAGACATATCTTAGGAATTCTGCTTGAATACGAGTTGATTGACAACATTCCCAAGACCCTTGCAAAACGGAATTACTTGGAAATCGAATCAGTAGTTGGGGACTTGGCAAAAAGAGTTGACCTCTCCGTGGGTGAGTTAGATTTATATCTTTGGTACATGAAGACAAGAAAGATTTTAAAATAGGCGGTACATCAGCAAATCAACGAACATAAGCCTTATTTATCGCTAGCGTATATGAGTCATGCTAGTCTAGGCGTACAAAGAGGTGTAAGGTGGATGACTGTTAAGGTAAATGAAGACTATATCGTAGGTGTGGTGGGTGAAGAAAATGTTCTTTCAGATCCGACTGATCTGCTGGTCTATTCTACGGATGCAACTCCACTCAGAGGAAAGCCATCAATTGTCGTATTTCCTCGCAAAACCGATGACGTAGCACAGATTGTAAAACATGCTAACGAGAACAAGATTCCAGTCATTCCGCGAGGAGCTGGAAGCTGCCTTAGCGGAGGACCTGTTGCCGTAAATGGTGGGATTATTCTTGATTTTACCAGGATGAGCAAAATCCTGGAGATCGATGAAGAGAATTTTCAGGTATTGGTGGAGCCCGGCGTTGTCCATAAAGATTTAGACAAGGAGCTATTGAAAAGGGGCCTGTTTTTCCCTCCTGATCCAGCAAGTCAAGACTGGGTTACACTCGGTGGAATGATAGCTGAAAATGCTGGCGGTATGAGGGCTGTTAAGTATGGAGTCACAGGAGATTGGGTCAAAGGGCTGGAAGTGGTTCTATCGACAGGTGAAGTCATGTGGACAGGGTCAAAATGTGTGAAAATTGTATCGGGGTATGATTTGACAAGCCTGTTTGTCGGAAGCGAAGGGACCTTAGGAATATTTACGAAGGCACTTCTGGCTGTGACTCCGCTGCCAGAATCCCGTCTTGCGGCTCTCGCCTACTTTGAGAATCTGGAGCAAGCAGGTCGATGCATATATAGGATGATGCGTGAAGGACTGCATCCATCAGGAGCCGAACTAATGGACAGACTTACTATGGACGCAGTTAGTAAACACACGGGGATGAAGTTTCCGGAGAGTGGGGCGGTGGTCATAGTCGAGCTTGACGGAGATCCAGACAACATTAGGAAAAGGCTGGTAATCCTTGAGAAGATATTCAAAGAAGAGAAAGCCATATCCCACAGAACTGCCAAAGACGAAGAAGAGGTAGAAAAAATATTTGAGAGTAGACATGCGGCATATTCTGCATTAGCGTCATATAAGCCCACAGTTGAACTTGAAGATGTAACAGTACCTCTTTCAGAGATAGTTGAGATGTTTCATCGAGTCGAGGAGATTGCCAAGAAAAACGATATCATGATTGCTACATTCGGCCATATGGGAGACGGAAACCTACATCCAAATCTACTATTTGACGATCGTATACCAGAAGAGAAGGAAAGAGCAGAAAGGGCGAAGGATGATATATTTAAAGCAGCCTTAGAACTCCAAGGAACTATCACAGGAGAGCACGGCGTTGGTTTCTTGAAAAGACCTTACTTCCCTGTTGAACATGGACCTGTTGAAATAAACGCTATGAAAGCAATAAAGAGAGTTCTGGATCCCAACAACATTCTTAATCCTGGAAAGATCTTTGAGGGCTGATCAAGATGGTTACTAAGATTCCAGAAATTGATGAATTGATTAGGGTTTGTACAGAGTGTGGCGAATGCAGAACCGTATGCCCAACTTTCGAGTACAAGAAGATCGAGTCGTTCAATGAAAGAGGACGACTAATGCTATACGGTGCTTGGAACAAAGGTGAACTGAACGTCACAAAGAGTTGGATAGATAGAACAACAACATGCTTACAGTGCAGGGTTTGCGAGGAAGTATGTCCACCCGGAGTAAAATATTTCGAGATTGTAGAGGAAGTAAGGAAAAGACTCGCGGAAGAGGGTAACGGACCCATAGATCCACAGAGAACAACGGTGCAAAATGTATTAAAGAGCGGTAATATTTTCGCCCAAGAAAACAAGCTTAGAGACACACAATTAGCTCCATATATTGATAAAGCAAAAGTAAAAGATGCGGACTACCTGTTTTTTACGGGTTGTATGGTTAACAGGAGATATCCAAACTTCGGAATAAATGCGATAGAAATCCTGGACCAAGCTGATTTAAAGCTGGCATTGGATAATGACGAGGAATGCTGCACGGGAGTTGCAAAGCTTGTAGGAATGGAAAAAGAATTCAAGCAGATGACAGAGAAAAACGTGGCTCACATGGAGGACCTTGGTGTGGAGAGAATATTTACACATTGTCCAATGTGCTTCTCAGCACTCAAGAAGGAGTACCCATGGACTGTTGAAGTGGTTCACGAAACTGAGATACTTGCAGATTTAATAGACGAAGACAGGATAAAACTGGAGAGGCCTGTAAATGTCAAAGCAGCTTTCTTTGATCCTTGTCACTTGGGGCGATGGGGAGGAATATACGAAGCTCCACGAAAGGTGCTAGAGAATATTCCAGGACTGGAACTGTTAGAATTGGACAGGCATAAGAATTTATCAAGGTGTTGCGGTGGCCCAATCAGAGACCCGTATATAGATTTCCGGAATGCTATTTCCGAAAACACCCTAAATAACGCGACTGAATTGGGGATTGAGTATTTGATCACCTGCTGTGGAACCTGCTTTTATTCACTGCAGACGGTGGGAATGATGGAATATGATGTTCAGATAGTAGATATCGGTGAAATCGTAGCTTACTCAATGAAACTGATAGAAGAAATTCCTCAATATGCAATCTGAAGTCAAGGTTTTCGCCTTTTTTTGTTTTGATCTCATTTGCTTCCCAGCCTTCAGGCCTATGATGGTCTTTTCAGGAGAGATAGGCACGTAGATTCATAGCAAAAGAGACGAAATGTCATGAAAACCAATAAGTATTTAAATTATGATACACTATCTCATATATATGAACAAAAGTGTCACAAATAGAACTAAGTCCATCGCCCAAAGGGTAAGAGAGATTCTGTCGCAAAGGCCTTTCATAATAAGTGCCCTCAGGCAGGATATCATAAACTATACTGCCCTAGCCAGATCCCTGCAAAAAGAACTGGGCAGTGGGAGTATTGATGCAATAAAAGCCACAATAATGAGGGAGAGGGGGGGCATAGCCAAGAAAAATGGCTTAAGAGAGAAAGAGGTACTGAAGCTACTGAGAAACACAAAGATACAGTTACATGATAAGATTGCGGTTGTCTACTCTAACAGGAAACTGAATATTCCTTACATAATCGATGCAGATTTCTCCACTCATCACGTATATATTGTGGATCAAACGAGAGTGAGTCTGGAGAAGGAGTCAAATGCCAACGTATCTCGTGGGCTTGTTGCGCTGATACTTACCGGTTTATATAAGGACTGGTTGCAGATACCGGGCGTGGTTGCATTCATAACACAACTGTTGGCCAGCCAAAATATCAATATCAGGGAGATTATCTCTTGTTATACAGATACCATAATAATTCTCAATCCTCAGGATGCGCTGAATGCATTTTCCTTAATTCATAGATACCTAATCTAGAAAGCAAGCACTGGCACAACACAGCGATCTGAAGTGGGTTGGGTTTTTGAGGGCTGGGATGGTTTTTCTTTTTCCGCAAGTTTCAAGAAGACTGCTACAAGTCCTCAACTTTGATAATCCTTGAATAGCTGGCGGCCTCGGGGATAACTCATTCTCAAGATTCAAGAGAAAAGAAATCAAAAATCAAGACTTCAGAACACAAATACTAGAGATACTCGTCTCTCTGTTGAACTTATTTGCATAGAATTAGAGGCGTGTTGAGAATATCTGATTGGAGTATATACAGAACTTGCGGAAGTCTTAAATCCAATCAAAAATATATATAATCTAAAGCACATAATCAATGGCAACTCCTCTTCTAACGATTTAAGAAGATTACCCGATGGAGAGAGAAGCAAATGCCAATAGGGATTATACTTGTTCGTTGGGATGACCGCGTAGGGACTATTGTGGAAGCGAAATATCCGCCAGACGTGAGAGCAGATCCTGACTTGGCAATGAAGATTTATGGTGCGCATGTTCTGGGTGAGAGAGGCCCCGGTTTCTTGATGATGAAGGTTGACAATCTCAACATCGCAAGCTATTATTCGGGCGTAGAGCTGAATTACTTCGTTGCTCTGATAATGGCTCCTGATGAAGAAGCTTCGATTTTCGAGGAAGGATTAACCGAAGTAGCTGGAGAGATTTTTACCCGAGTAGTTAAGAAAGAGGGGAAAAAGGCACTGAAAGAGCTTTACCCGCAACTTGTAAGATTTCCCACACTTACCTTGGAGCAAAGGATTGCATTAATATTCTCAGATCCGACCAGAGCCCAAATACTGGACTATTTAACGAGAGAAGGCAATTCAACTAAGTCGGACCTCGAAGATTTGCTTAAGCGTGTCTTGAAACTAAAAGCTATAAATATAGATGCAGTATTATCCGCTCTAATTAAGATGGGTATGGTTACAACAGAGTGGGTTGAGGGTCTTCCTACCGAATGTGTTTTTCTTAAGCGAGACGCATTCCTCATACGTGTTCCCCCCAGAAATACGATTGAGAAAATCAGAAATGGGAACATCATGGAGCCTTTAGCATCGAGGTATATGGATGAGGTCACAAAGTACTTCGAGAAATATGAACCAAATCAAAAAGATATTAAACAGATAAGTCAGGTTCTAACAGTTCCTGACTTTTACGATGTATTAGACAGCTTAAGAAATAGTCAAATACTACGTACGCAACTACCTATCGTGCTCAACAGGAGCAAAAATGAAATCGAAAAAGCAGTAAGAGAAATGATAAAACAGAAATTCATCGCCTCATTGAAGGATGACGATGGGAGAGAGTGGCTGTTTCTGAAAACTGACCCAAGGATTATTACATTCTATCCGGAGTATTGCGTTCAAATTGCGGCCGAGAAGTACAACAATAAAGAAATACCTCCGAGACAAGCAATGCGTCATCTGCTAATCCTTAAGGAAAATCATAGAGAAATGTAGGTGAGAAGAGATGGGAATATGGACAAGAATAAAATCATGGTTTGGATCTCTTTTTAGACGTTCACCGAGTGTGGCCCCCAAGAAACTTGAGCCCGAAGCTAAATCAGAGTGGCGAACGCTAAAGGATGAGTTCGGAAGTCTGTCAGAAGAACGAGACAGTCTCAGGGAACAATTGGGTGAACTTGATGTTAAACTGGCCGGTGGCGAGATTGACGTAAAGCAAAGGGACAAGGAGTATCGAACAAAACTATCTAGAGCTGCCTTCATTGCCCGTCGTCTTAACGAAATTCGGTCAAGAGCCGCAGAGCTTGGCAGGCCAATATCATAGTCTTTCCATTTTTTGAGCGTATTCTTGTGTTTCTTTTTATTTCTTCCGTCTATTTTGTGTGGGGGCATTTTATATAGGAAGAGGTATTTGATCACCTAGAAATCCGTCGATTTCATAAATCAAGGCAGGAAAGCATAAATAATGCCTCCATTTGTAGCAGATCTACATGTTCATGGGAGATTCTCCGGGGGCTCTTCAAGGAATCTAACTCTACCCCAGATCAGTCGATTTGCTGAATCTAAAGGTATAGATCTCATAGGGACAGGAGATTTTACGTATCATAAATGGCTTAAAGAGATAAGAGAGAATTTAGAATCTGATGATTCAGGTTTTTTTAAAACAAAGGGGAATGCGAAAGTAAGATTTGCCCTTCAAACAGAAGTAAATATCAGATTTCCGACAGATACTGAGAAAAGAGGCAAGCGCATCCATCAAATAATCCTTGCTCCCAGCTTGGATACCGCTGAGCAAATTAATGAAATCCTCTCCCGATGGGGAAACTTACAAGCGGATGCCCGTCCAACTCTCACAGTCTCAGCTGCTGAACTCGTAGAAAGCATCATGGAAATTGATAATCGTATAGAGACCCTCCCGGCGCACATCTTTACACCCTGGTTCAGCCTTTTCGGAAGCTTCAGCGGATTTGATTCCATCAGAGACTGCTACGGAAGTGCTATGAGGCATATCCACGCAGTGGAAACAGGACTAAGTGCCGATCCAACATATTTGTGGGCTTTAAGCCAGTTAGATGATCTTGCCATTTTATCCAATAGTGATTTGCACAGCTACTACCCTAATCGGATAGGTCGAGAGGTGACCATATTTAATCTGGATAATTTGACATATCGGGAGATTATTGGTGCTATACGCTCAAATGACGATCGCATTACCATGACTTTGGAATTTAAGCCAGGAGAAGGGAAGTACAACTACGACGGATGTAGATCATCTAGGCATAAAAAAGGGGAAGATTTGGTTCTTCATCCTAGAGAATTCTCGAAATATGGAGGTAGATGCCCTATTTGCGGAAGAAGAATAACGACCGGGGTCCTTCACAGAATCTACGACTTGGCAGACAGAAAAATCGGATTTAGCCCTAAGGGAGCGAAGCCCTTCAAACACATCGTTCCCTTAACCGAGGTTATCAGCTACGCCAGCGGAATAAAATCACCATGGTCAAAAGAAGTTCTTCAGACATATTTTATTCTGACAAAGGCCTTCGGTTCCGAGTATAACATCTGGCTTAATGATGAAATAACCAGGGCTGATCTTGAGCAGTTGGTGGACGAGGATATTGCCAAAGCTATCCATAGTGTAAAGCGAGGAGAATTCACGTTTTCGCCACCGGGTCATGATGGTGAATATGGCGTTCTGAAAGTTGGAGCAAAACAAGATGATTCTGAAACAGCGGATATGCTCCAAATACCACAAAAAAGATTGGACAGCTTTGTCTAAACTGAGAACAGCTGGAAAAAATAGAGACTATGGAAGTGCCTGAGACGCCAGCCGGATTACTGTAATGAATGGGTCTTGCCACAATCCTATTACAAACACAGACACCATCAGCAGTACCAAAGGAATAAGCATAACAACGGGGGTTTCTCTGACTGTATTTGTACTTCCTTCGGGTTTTCTAATTACCACGGTCTCAATCACTCTCAGATAATATGCTACAACTATTACACTGTTTAAGATGGCCAAAGCTGCAAGAACCGCATAGGTTATTGAGTTAATAGTCGCAACAGTCGCACTCGGATAAACGCTTATGGTAGCCCAGATAACCATGGCTTTACTGTAAAATCCATTTAGAGGTGGCATTCCTGAGAGTGCCAAAGCAGCCACTGTGAATATGATACCTGTAATAGGCATTTTACGTCCAATGCCGCCAAGTTTGTTCAGGTCCCTAGTTTTGGCTCGGAATATGAAAGCCCCTGCGCAAAGGAACAGAAGGCCCTTCAAAACCGCATGGTTGAGAAGATGGAAGAGACCGCCCATTACACCGAGCTGTGCTACCTCAGACGATACGCCGGGGGTCATTCCAACTGCAAAACCCAGCAGTATGTAGCCGATATTTGCGATTGTCGAGTATGCTAGCAGTCGTTTGATGTCTGTTTGAACAAGTGCCATAATATTTCCAACAGACATTGTGATCACAGCAAAGATTGCAACAGTTATACCATAGTTGGTGAAGACGGACGGAGCAAAAAGCGTCAGGAAAACCCTTAGAATACCGTAGACGCCGCTTTTAACGATTATGCCTGATAGAAGAGCACTGATAGAACTGGGTGCAGCTGGGTGAGCGTCTGGAAGCCAAGTGTGCAGGGGAACTATTGCTGCCTTGACACCGAAACCCACTATGAGCATTCCGATGAGCAAATATAGAAGAAGGTTCGGTGATGCTCCTGCAAGGTACGTGCCCATGAGTTCGAAGTTTAGAGTTCCCGTAAGGCCATAAAGGAATGACATGCTGTAAAGCATAAGAATTGATCCGAAAGCGCTCATTATCAGATACTTGAAGCCCGCCTCAATGGGTTCCCACTGTTCTTTTCTGAATGAAACCAATATGTAGCTACTTATGGCCATTAGCTCCCAGAAGACAAAGAAGGTGAAGAAATCTCCTGCAAAGACAATCCCGATAAGACCGCCTGTGAGGGTAAGGATAAGTGTATAGTATTTCTCGAGCCCAGTGTCTCTCTCCATATAGACGATGCTATATATCACCACCAAGAACCCTAAGCTCACAAAGATAATTGCCATAAGCCAGCTTAGCATATCTATATGAAGAACCGCTCCACCACTGGATGCTCCGAATGAAAGGTATTGAACTTCGCCTATCGTACCTGTACTGATAGGTCCATAAATGTTAATGAGGGACCATATTGTAAAAACAAATATGAGGGCAGCAAAGAAACCTTCAATCTTCTTTACACCGGCTCTTTTGGATACGGCTCCGATGATAGGGGTCAGTATCGCTCCGCTAAACAGTAATGCTAAGGGAAGTATCCAATCTAATAGTCCTGTCATTTGAATTGTTCACCTCTTTGGTTTTACGATCATCCTCGAAGTTTCTTCAGCTTTCTTACATCAAGAGTCTTATAGTGGCGATAGGCATTAACCACGAGAGCTAGCGCTACTGCTGCTACACAGCCACCAATCCCTATCGACATTATTACTAATGCTTGCGGAATTGGATCTACTCCAGTTGTACCTGATGCTGCAAATAGAATTAGATTCAAATTAGCCGCGTCAATAAGAATTTCCAGCGCAATAACCAGTTTGATCATGTTTCTTTTTGTTGCCAGCGCATATAACCCGATCACCAGCAAGGCAGCTGCCGCGCCAAGGTACCATATCAAGAGTTCGGGAGACACTGCCATTTATCCTACCTCCTCGGGTCTTTTTGCCAGTCTAAACATAGCAGCTGCCCCAGCTGCTGCGGCAAACAACACCATAACTTGGATCAAAACATCAATAACTCGCTGATTCCAAAGGGCTTGCGATACCGCATAGGAAATATCGTCAACGGGAACACTAACTAGGGGTTCTCCGCCGGGTGCATACTCAAATGGTATGAAAGTACTTAATTCTGTTATCAGAATATAAAGGAACACAAAAGCAAGTATTCCGCCAGCAACACGGAATTTCCAGTCGAACTTCAAACTTCTTCCTCCTTTCTGCTTGTTAGACTCAGAGCAGCCAACAGTAATACGGTTACAGCTCCCGCGTAAACCGATAGCTGAAACACTGCAGGATAGGGAGCAAATAGTAACCAGAAAGCTATGCCCAGCAAAATACTCATAATAGCCAGCAAAATTATCGAATGGGTGAGGCTTCGGACCTCGATAGCCAGTAGTGCAAATGCCACTACTCCAATAAGTACAATTATCTGCAGGAGCATTTCCAGGTTCATTGTGATCCCTACTTCATTCTTCTGGAGAGTATTCCACAATACATAGGTTGGTGTTTAAAAAATTTTTGGTGGTCAATGATGTTTGGGTCTTTATGCAAGGCTTATGATGATACTGAAACCGCCTTTCGGATGTAATATACCTTGTTAAGGGAATCTTAAAACATGAGATTCCTGATTGTGAAAACTCTGAAAATCAGTTTCAGGAGAGGGCTTAGGTGACAGGGCTCTGTGATAATCGCATTCTTGTCACCGTATTCTTGCGCTTTAGGCAAAACTTATAAGATTGGCGGAGAATAAAAAATATAACAGGTGAGAAGTAACGTAGCGGACCGCAAAACTTATTTGCCACAATTAAAAAGGAGAAAACGTGTGATGGTTATGCCCACCCGAGGATCGGATGGAAAGATTGTTTTCAAACTGGTATACTGGGGCCCAAGCTTGGGAGGAAAAACAACTTCTGTCAAATGGCTCCACTCAAATGAAGGTAAGCTAGTTCAAGGGAACCTACAGAGTATTACAGACCCCACGGGCAGAACTCTGTTCTTTGATAGGCTGACAGCGGGTGTTGCTGGAGTGAAGTTTCAGATATGGACAGTTGCTGGGCAGAAAAGACACAAGTATCAGAGGAAGGTGATTCTTCAAGGAGTTGACGGAATAGTCTTTGTCTGGGATTCGGCGGCCGATCAGCTTGAAGAGAATATCTGGAGCTAAGATGAATTGAAGGAGTTTCTAGACGGGAAGATTGGCACTGAGATTCCATTCAGAATGATGCTCAACAAGAGAGATCTACCAGAAGAAATCAGCAAAATTGAAGTGAGACAAATATTGAATCGTTATGGTTTTGGAAACATATTAATCTATGAAACAATTGCTGTTACGGGAGAAAACGTAAGGAGAGCATTCATACAAGTGTGCCGTGAAGCTGTGCTGAGGTATTACATGGCACTCAGAAAAAAGGATGATTCGTAATTCTTCACATTTTTTCCGGAATGTCAATTCCCAAGAGGTTTTTCAGACAGTTTTTGATTACCTGGCCCACACCTTCCACCAGTTTCAGCCTGGCATCGACCAGTTTTTTGCTCTCAGCGTATATGACCGGTAGTTTGTGGTAAAATTCATTGAAAGCATTCGAAAGACCTAACACATAGTGTACAATAATATGGGGTTGATATGATTTGGCAGCGTTATCGACTGCCTCAGGCATCTTTGATAGTCTTCTTATTATTGTCTTCTCAATATCTTCGGATAGCAGCTGATAATTCGCTTTCTCCGGCATCTTTTTGGCCTTCTTTAGAATACTTTGGGTTCTTACATAAGCATATTGCACGTAAGGTGCAGCTTCCCCTTCGAAGTTTAGTACGCTTTTCCAATCAATTACTATTTTTTTTTCTGGATTGTACTTGGCAAGGTAGTATTTCAGCGCTCCTACGCCAATCTTCTTAGCGATTCTTCTTTTGAATTCTGAATCAGCCTTGGGGTTCCTCTTTTCAACCTCTTTATGAGCGAGCTCTACAGCTTTTTCCAAGACGGCGTCTGTGTGAAAGCCAATCCATGTCCCCTTCCTCCCGGAAAAGGCAACCTGCTCAGGAAGCCATACAAATTTAAAAGCCATGTGATGAGAGTTTTCGAAAGGTTTCTCATATCCCATTATCTTCAGGGCATGATAGACGGTGCTTTGTGAGAGCTTTTGCTCATAACCAATAACATTCACTACCTCTTCGGCATGTCCAAAGTTCTCATTTGTTTCTCCGCTCATGTTGGTCTCCCATATTTCTTGATTGTTGGACTGGACATTCCAGAGATTGAACTTCAGATCTGCTCTAGCAAGTCCAAATTTCCACATTTGAAATGCAATGTCTTTCCCAGTATACGTACTAACCCCGTCAGAGCGTACAAGAATCTTATAGCTTTTTTTCATGCTAGCAAACGCATCGCCGAAAGGAGACATGTCCACAACAATGCATCCCGCGTCCGGTCCATCTTCCAGCTTGAAAACGTGATCGGATTGAAGCATTTCGTTTAATGCTTCCCTAAAAAGGCCAGATTGAACAACATCCCTTTCCCAGATAATAAGATCATAGAAAATATTCAGACTCCAAAGTGTCTGCATCTGTCCTCTTACAGCCATATCTACGAGTCTCTCTGCAGTCTCAGCTATTTCGTTGTCTCCCTCCTCCATTCTCCTCAGAATGGTTCTAACTTCATCTTCAACATCCTGATTCTTTTCTAGTGCCTGAAAAGCTTTCATATATAGCAATCCTAGCCAAAAATCATCTTTTTGACTTCTGCTTTTAGGAACTTCGTCCTTCAGATTGAGGTACCCCCACGTCATGACAGCTACTTGTCTACCCAAATCATCCATATAGTTTTGAACCTCTACTTCGTATCCAGCATGTTTGAGAACTCGACTGATAATGTCACCTAGGACAGCACAGCGTAGCGTTCCCAAGTGTATAGGCTTTGTAGGATTTGCGCTCGTATGCTCAACTATTACTTTTTTACCTTCTCCTATTCTTATGGTTCCATAGTTGTCCCCCGCTTCCCCTATAGCTTCTAGCACCAGTCTGCTGAAATTCCTCCAATTTATGTAGAAGTTGAGGTACCCTGATCCAGCAACTTCCACTCTGTCGATAAGTGAATCCTTAGAAATTGGTATCTCTTTTTCAACAGCCCGAGCTATTTCCAGCGGGGATCGTTTCAGTTTCTTGGACAACGAAAAACATATTGGTGAAGCCAAATCACCTAATTTTGAATCAGGAGGTTCTTCAAGGACTAATTCAGTCTCCTCAACTTGAGTATTGAGTCTTGCAAGCCCATTCTTAAGAGCGTCTATCGCTTCTTGTCTGAATAGTCTCCATGGGTTTTCCATATCCATCCTCGCACTCAGGTTCTTTGTGTTCCGTATAAGTTTCACAAAGAGAGTATATAAGAAGTATGATAAAAGCAGATTGGGGTCTTCGAATGCGGCCATTCGAAGAAGCTGAGTTGTCTCAATCAAAAAAGATAAAAAGAGTAAGACAATAATTCAGATGCACGGAAAAAATGGAGGTAGGAATCTTGGTAAAGGTTGACAAGTTTGATCTTCCTGACGAACTGTACTACACTGATGACCATGTCTGGGTCAGGACTGAGAAAGGAAAAGTAAAGGTAGGTTTGGACGATTTCGGCCAATACATAGCAGGAAAGATCCTTTTCGTACGAGTAAGACCTCAAGGAAGGCCTGTAGTGCAGGGTAAGGCTTTCTCATCAGTAGAAACAGGTAAATGGGTTGGATCTCTTACGTCTCCAGTCAACGGAAAGATCTTGGAGATAAACCCAAAACTCAAGAGCCAACCAACACTGATTAACGATGATCCTTACGGAGAGGGGTGGATGGCCATAATCGAGTCAGGCAATCTGGATGATGATCTCAAAAATCTAATTCATGGCCCAGATGCTGTTTCCAAGTGGATGGAAAAAGAGATAAAAGAAAGACTGAAGGAATAATCTCTTACTTCTTTCCCACGCCTCTACACTCTATATTTTCAAATTCATTTATGTTCTTGCCATTTCGCTTTTTCATCTTGGACATGTTATTGCAGGAATGTCTAGGAATCATAGGTAGCACCGCAAGCAGGATAAACCAAAGTCTTTACCCCCAAGCCTTCACAGGAAAGCTTCTTGCCGATAAAGTTAAATATCCGAAAGCTTGTAGCAACTTCCGAAAAGCCGGTGTTCAGACATGACGACCCAAGAGGAAAGGGAGCCCAAAGTAGACAGAACGAGGATGATTATGTGGTTTGTTATTGCTTCTGAGATTCCGGTCATGGCACTTGCAGGATACCTCATAGCCAAGCAATTGGGAGGAACCGACCTGATCAGCATAGTAATCGGGTTGGCATTGGGATTGTTCTTTGGTCTATCGATTTATGTGTGGATGCGTATTCTTCAAGCGCGTAAAGCAGGAGTGGAAAAAAGGTGAGACCATGAAGCGCGTCTCTCAGTATGCATATATAAACGCCAAAATCAGAGGAATGCGATCAAAACTTCTTCCTTCTTCGACTATGGACTCTCTGGTCGGAGCCGGGAATTTTGAAACGCTGATAAGGCTTCTGGAGGGCACTTATTATAAGGCATTGATATCAAGTATTCCTGCAAGAGAACTGAGCCCTGGAAGGCTGGACAAGGTCTTTTCTCAAGATTTCATGGAACGCTTTGAAACCGTAATTTCTTTTGCTCCTGGCGGTTCAAAGGATCTTCTGAATAGTATGAAAAAGAAATTCGAAGCTACAACCTTAAAAACACTCATTAGAGCCAAAGCAGCAAAAGTGGACCTAGATAGAGCCATGCGTTATGTAATTCCTGTGGGTGCATTTACTGAAGATGTTTGCAGAAAACTTCTTGAAGCCAAAGATATTCGTGAGCTTGCCGGAGCAATCCCTGAACCTGATCTAAGACGGGCAGTTGGGGGAGCCCTATTCGAATATGAAAAGCTAAAAGTCACATTTCCACTTGAGGCGGCAGTCGATCAGGAAGTATATGGCGAACTCTGGAAAGATGTAAAGAGACTTAAGGGAACTGATAAACCCTCAGGACAGAAGCTGATTGGAGCCGAGATTGATGCAATAAATACTCGAAGTGTTCTGAGGAGCAAAGTCTTGGGATTGGAACCTGAGTATGCAGTTAGCTATCTCCTGAAAGTAAATTATAGACTGAGACTCAAGGACTTGAAAGAGGCTTTGGGGGCCGAGAGTGTCTCGGATGCTGTCAAGCTTCTTGCGATGCATCAATATCGCAAGGTAATGATGATAGCACTGCAAAAATACATGAAAGAGGAGTCGCTTGCTGCCTTTGAACTCGCTTTGGACCGCCTGCGCGCAGAAGCAAGCAAGAAAGTGTCATACACTCGTTCACCATTTCAGGTTGGTACCATTCTGAGTTACCTAAACCTTAAATGGTTTGAAATCAGGAATTTGAAGGCTATTGTGACAGGAAAGGTAGACGGACTATCTCCTGGACACATTCGTGAATTTTTGGTGTACTGAAAACGAGTGTCGCCAATCATGTAAATTGCAGGTTGTTATGGAAATTCTTCCTCTGGCAAAAAGCATACTCTAGACCAATCGGAAGAAAAAAGGGAGCTATGTGCGATGGATTTATCCACCAAGTTGACCTATCATCATGATGGCAATTAGCAGTGCATAGATCGCAAGAGCTTCAGCAAGAACTACCGCCAGCATGCTTTTTGCGCCTACCGCTGGGCTTTCGGTTACAGCTGCGGTCATGGCAGCACCAGCATAAGCAATCCCAATCCCTGCTCCTATGGCACCAAGACACATTGCGAGCCCAGCAGAAAGTGCAATGAAGCCTTCTGAGCTCTCCATGCCAGGCGTAGCAGAACCGAGTATCATAATGGAGATCAGCAGACCGTAGATTGCCAGAGCTTCAGCGAGCACAACGGCAATCATTGTTTTTGAGAAGACCTCTGGACGCTCTGTCAGTGAGCCAGCCATAGCAGAGCCATTACTTGCAATTGCCATTCCTGCACCAAGAGCCGCAGCACCAACAGAAATTGCTGCACCGATCATTGCAAGGGCATAGCCGTCTACCATTGGAAACAAACCTCCTTCTCTAATTAACCTTTCAATATGGTATAAGTTCTTTTGAGCGTGAACGGAGTGTATTCGATTCCTTCACCCTTATAAAACTTGAGGAAGAACTCCACCCAGTGAAGCCTGACTACATGAATGAAGACTACCAAGCCTTCAAGCATCATTATGATCATAACGGTAAATAGAGGCAGAATTATGAAGTACATGATGCCCCCGAAAGGACCTGAAAGTGTAATTGCGGCCGTAGAGAATCCTTTGTGAACCATTGCCAGTGCCAGTATTCGTCCATAGGAGATCGTGTTTGACAGTGATGAGATGAATGCCTCTATGGGAACCATAAGACCTGTCAGTAGTCCCTCTCCTGATCGCATGGCGAGCACAAGATTACCAACAAACATCAGTATCAGGGGCAAAATAAAAAGCATAAGTATCGGACTAGCAAAAGTCCTTACAGCAATATCCCCAAACCAATCAAATATGTTTGACACACCAAACCCCGGCAGGTAGAGGACTATGTAAGCTGCGCCCAGATAGAACCACAACCAGCAGCCAGGTTCGAAGAATGCGTGTATGAACTCCTTATTCTTCAGTTTGTTAATCAGGCTGAACACAAGACCTATGCTCATATGAACTACTCCTACAAACAATGTTGCCTTGAAGAAGACCATAGTGTGCTCAAATGGATCTATCCACAGCGGCCCATGAGGATCGACAGCCATCGGATTGTATCTAAATAGGACTGTAGACATGGCAGCGATTATTGGTCTCAGCGGTTCAACGATCTGGATGTACCATATTTGATGGATTATATGATAACCGAATAATTCTCCGTACATAAACCCGAAAAATATCGAACTTATTCCACTGGCCGCTAGTAATCCTCCGCCTTTTACGACATACATCATGAATTCGCTGAGCACCAGCCCCTTTCTGTAGGCAACGACTCCAGCCAATCCTGCCAACAGAAGTAGAGTTCCGTGACCGATATCACCAAACATCATCCCGAAGATTATGGGGAACGTGATCCACATCAGGAAAGTAGGATCAAGTTCATTGTATGACGGGGTACCGTAACTCTTGGTGAGTTCTTCTACAGGACTCATAAAGCTTGGGTTCTGCAGCAGAGAAGGCGGCGTATCCACTTCTTCAGAAGTGCTTGGAGAATGAGAAGAACGACGGGGTTTAGATAATTCCAAGAAGCAAGTATTATCAGTCACGTCTTTGATTCTTTCGGTGAAGATTCTTTCGCTTTTTGCAGGCACCCACCCTTCAATAGCGTAGGTTCGCGCAGTTTTCCCGAATTTTGTCTTAACCTCTTCAGCGCTTTTCTCCAGTTCAACGGCTTCTTTCAGAGCCAATAGGTCCACAGAGTGGGTCTTCGTTATTGAATCACGTTTGGTCTGGAGATTCTTCATCTCGTCATCCATTTCAGGGGGTCTCTCTTCTGTGGCCTCGAGCTCACTCAGACGAGAGACAATTTCTGATGAGCGTTCCTCAATTTCCTTTACTTTCATCTCATATTTTTCAAGGGATTTCTCACTCAGTTCCCTTTCAACACTGATTAAAGTCTTGGGAGTGGGTCTTAGTGTAACGGGAATATGCAGTTGTTCAATGAGGGTATCTATTCTGCTGGAGAGGGTTGACAGGCGGAAGTATTTATCAGAAGGTTCAACAATATCAACTAATCCTTCATAGTCATCGAGCTTTTCTCGAATATCGATGAAGTGAGCCACACCGAGCTCCCCCAGGGTTCTAACGACGTCATCAACGTATCCCTGCGCTATTATGAGACTGAATTTCTTCATCTTCGCTGGTTTGAACATTATTAATCACCGAGCGGAGTCATTTGGCCTATCGATGCTCAATTTGGTCTGAGAGGGATTATCTTGGAAAGTTACCTTAATATATGCTTTTCGGTTGATGGTTCAGTTGTTACTTATGAATTTATCGTGAGCGGGAGAAGCAAATCTAGAGAGTCAGTCTCGTTTTCGTGTAATTGCACCGCCGATAAGTCCTCCGACCAGCGCTGCCCCACCGCCTTTGAGTCCCTCAATAAGCCAAGTTCTCAAAAGAACAATAGACGAAGTATTGATTAAAGCGTTTACATCCAGACCAAAAAAGATAACCCAATAAAGGATCCAAGAGATGATCACCGCAAGTATTCCTGCAGATAAGCCCGCACCAGCTCCTCGGAATATTCCCCTGGAGACCAAACCACCGACCAAGCCTGCGCCTCCCCAGACAAGTATATTTAGCAGAAAGAACTCTTGGAAGTTCAGAAGTATTCCATGTAATAACGGATTTGACCAATTGATTGGATCACCGCCCAGAATGAATAGGAATTGCATTTCCAGGGCTGGTATGTTTCTGATTAACACTATGGCTTGAGGATTCATCAATTCTGGAGGAATATTGCCGTAGAGAAGCAGAAACCACACAATCAGTATCGCTGTGCCAACACTAGCTAATGACCCAAGGCCTACACCCATTGCTTACCCCCCAAGAGTAGATTGTGATGATAAAGAGGTATTTGCAGCAAGCTGAGAACAGATAAGCGTTTATTGGATTAAAATATGCCACCTGACATATTTAACACTTTCCAGATCAGATGAAAAGAGTCAGAGACACCACACATCCCGATGAAAAACCTCAGTAAGGTCATATAAAGACACTGAAATCAGGCATAAAGGATTAGAAATCAAAAGCCTTTTATGTTCATAAATTAGTAAGAATGAAGCTGTGGGAGAAGGGAACAGAATTGAGTAAAATCAGAATAGCTATGACAGGAATTGGCAATTGCGCCTCTTCATTAGTTCAGGGTCTGGAATATTACAGGAACATCACAGGTAAGGAGAAGCACGTGCCGGGCCTAATGAATCCCAGCTTAGGAGGTTATCTGCCCAAGGATATTGAGGTTGTAGCAGCTTTTGATGTGAACAAGCGAAAGATTGGAAAGGACGTATCTGAGGCCATATTTGCCTACAATAATTGCACAGAAAAAATATCGGATGTTCCTGAGCTAGGGGTAAAGGTGTCACCTGGCCCCATATTAGATGGAGTGGCCCCTCATATGAGAAAGACATTTGACATCTACAGTGAAAGCAATATTAAACCCGCAGAAGTATCCCAAGTCTTGCGCGAAAGCAAAGCGGAGATACTGATTAACTTCCTGCCAGTTGGAAGCAGAAAAGCTTCGATATTCTATGCCGAAGAGGCCATAAAGGCAAAATGTGGGTTCATAAACGCTATTCCTGAGTTCATCACTTCGGATCCAAGTTGGGCCAAGCGATTTGAGGATTCGGGCTTGCCGATTGCCGGAGACGACGTAAAATCCCAGCTTGGTGCAACTATTCTCCATAGGGCAATCATGAAGCTGTTTATTGACCGAGGTGTTCGCGTTGATGAAACATATCAGCTGAATATCGGGGGAAACACAGATTTCGAAAATATGACCGTTGAGGAAAGATTAAAGACCAAGCGTATAAGTAAAACGCAGGCTGTCACGAGCTTGGCACCCTATGAGATTCCGACTCGGATTGGTCCTAGCGATTATGTTTCTTTCTTAGGAGATAAGAAGATTTGCTACATTTGGGTTAAAGGTAGAGGATGGGGTGACCTACCAATAGTCGTTGATGTTAAACTTGCAGTCGAAGACTCTCCAGATTCAGCTGCAGTAGTAATAGACGTTGTTCGTGCCATGAAACTGGCTCTGGATAGAGGAATTAAGGGTCCACTCACTAGCATTTCTGCCTATTCATTCAAACACCCACCTGAGCCTGTTCCAGATACTATTGCAAAAAAGTGGGTTGAAGAGTTTATCCAAGGAAAGAGAGAAAGGTAGGCATTCCTCTGAAATACCTAGAAATCCGACTTTGCGCTGCAGCTTGTTGTATTCCCGAGTCAACGGCACTTGTTCAAAGGAGCTAAAGACAAGGATGTCTTCAACGTCTTTAGGGTCTTAGTCCGCGTTGTTTGCCTTGATTGACTTCAAGTAAGGACCAACGGGAGAGATATCATCAAAGACGACATCGGGCATTGCAGAGAGTAGTACCTCCTTTCGAGCACCGCCCGTTTGGACCGCCACTGTCAATGCGCCGACAGCGTTGCCCGAAAGAATGTCGTACACATGATCACCTACAAAAACACACTCTGAAGGATTTACTTTTAGCTTATTCGCAGCCTCCTTGATTTCGTCGGTCTTCCACAGTAAACTATCCACTGGCCAGCAATCAACAAAGGAGAACTTCGTCACTATAACGTCGACATATTGACTCAAATCATGACGAGCGAGTTCCAACAACACCTTTTCAAAAGGAGAAATACGGCCGGTTACTACTCCCATTTTGTAACCGTCTTTCTTAAGCATTTGAAGGGTTTCTTCTACTCCCC
>JBHLPL010000110.1:0-6377 GCA_048939465.1 Promethearchaeota archaeon
GTGGGCCGGTTATTACTGTAAGCTTCTGAGAAAGACCGAGAATTACAGCCTCACGTTGTTCACTATTCAGGGGCAGGATTTCAAGTATGGGCGTATTTTGAGACGAAGAATCGTCAAGAACATTTCCACATAACCATATTCCCAATGCAGTATCACGGTATCCAGTCTCATCGATTGTTTCTAGTTTGGCCATTTCGGTCTCTAATCCCTGAGTGTACGGAGATCTTTCACCAAGGATGAGTATGGCTCTGTTATAAATACCCTGCTCTTTGATTTCTGCTAAAGGAGGCTCTTTTGTTAATGCATACGGATTAACATTTTCAATCCAGTCCCAATGTGGTCTACTTTCTTGTAACTTCATGAACAACTCATCGATCTCAGGCAAATCACCTTCAGCACCAGCTAAACCTAGTTCCTCAGACAGCTGTATAGACTCATCAGTCAAGTTACCACTTCCTACATCCGCAAGGGACTTAAGTACTGAGAAGTTCAGAAAAGGTGAATCTTCAGTTATACTTGGCTCCTGGTTAGGATGAGAAGGATCCTGTGATAGTGGAAAGAGACAGACAGGATCGACCATGAAGCCTTCCCAGCCCCTTCGACCCTGAACCCATCTCAGACGAACAGGATAACCAACATACATTATAAGCCTACCTCGATCCCGCCTCATCCTGTTGAGTAACTGTCGGGCTGGATCATACTCAAATATACTTGACATCGTTCTGCTTAGTTGAGGAAGTTCCTCCAATTCAACGTAGTCTGATTGATAATTGCTGGTAGCAAAAACACTGATACCGTCTTCGCGGTCTTGTGACAGGCAGTCTAAATAGTACCGACACAAGCGAGCTAAAAGAGAATCCGGAACCTCGACACGTTTTGGTGTTTCTCGTTGAGAGGTAATTGCAAGACCTTTCGGCCACCACTTGTATTCCCGGTCTTGTCTAAATTTATTACGGAGTTCACTATAGAGAATAGAATTGACGTCTGTTCTCTCTATACCAAGCTCCTGAGCAATCTCTCGCGATTTTAGGCCCGGTCTCGCCACAAGCAGTTCAGAAATCCTGACCTTATTACTTTTTGGTAGATCATTGGTCTGAGTGTCTCCAGCACTTCGTCTTCCGGAACTAGTAGTTGAAAGCCTGATTCTGTCCAGACGAAATACTCTTTCCTCTTGACGTGTAGAACAATAAGCGCGCAAGTAGACATCTGTGTAGCCATCCACTTTAAACAGCTCCAATGGCCTAACAAGCCGCTTTTCACCCGGTGTTGTACCACCCATATATACTATTTCTAGCCATTGGGCCTCTTGGATCGCCACCTTAAGCTCTCGGCAGAGAGTATGATCAGAGTCGGATGCGGAGCGACGACTTGCCCTTCGCCAATCATCAAGTTCATCCGATGTCATGAAACGAAATTCTCCAGTGAATTCACACTTTAGCAACTCTAATCCGCAATGTTGTGTCTCGCATCCCTGCAAATCTAGCGACTACAAGAAAGTAAAAACCTATTATATACTCTATGTGAGTCTAAATCAAGGAAAATGAAGACAAAACCTTCAAGCCTAGACAATTCCTGTCAAGCAATACGACTGTCTGTCAGACCATTGCAAATCTTGCTTTTTTGCTCGAATTCGAGCAATTTAACAAACAGGTTACGTATAGGTTGTTTCTTCTGAGTGTGCGCAGTGCAATGTGGTAAGAAGGAGGAGAATTGTTTTACACTCCCTTCGTGTCGTCGAGCCGCAACATTTCTTATTGACCGATTTGACTCAATGCATTATATTTCTAATCAGTTTTACCAAGGATGGAATCCTGATCTGCGGTGAAAGCATCAAGTGGACAAAATAAGTTAGTAAATTTGATGGACCCTCCATGATTGAATGGTGAGATAGATTCTTAATTCTGTTAAGTATTTGCACGGACGTAATGATAAGCAAATCTTAGAATAATTAGCTAAAATCGTAAATTGCTTTGGGAATTGGGAAATGAAGTTACAGAATATCGAGACTGCCAAGATTGATCGAAATCCTCAAAATCCCCGTGGGATCAACGTCGTTGAAGAAGATGAAAAGCTGGGATTGCTAATGGATTCAATAGAACAGTTCGGAATATTGGTGCCATTGGTTGTTACGCCTGAAAACGGACGTTATATACTTGTTGATGGCGAACGAAGGTACGAGGCAGCAAGAAGTCTCGGTCTTGTAAAAGTACCTGCTTATGTTACGGAAAAAGGGCTCAGTGATAAGGATGTCCTATTACGAATGTTTCACATTCATCATAACCGTGAGCAGTGGGGGCCAATACAAGAGTGCATGGCTTTGGAGGATACCTATGAGAAGATAAGGAAACGTCCAAAAATTAAGGGAATAACCGCTGAGGATGCAAAGATACAGGCGATTGCGGAAGAATTAAGTAAAACCGCAGGAATTGAGTTTCGGACGGCGCGAGACAGAGTACTTTTTTTGCGGTGGCCGGAGGACGTTAAAAACAACTTGTATAAGATACCGTCTGGGGCACATCACTATATTGTGGAAATTGAAAACGGTATTATCTTGCCTGCCTTAAAAAACTATCCTGATTACTTTGAAAATGTTCCAGTTAATGAAGTCAGACGTTTCCTTCTTGAGAAGATCAGTGTCAACGCCGTTGGGAGGGGGATAGAAGTGCGTGTAGCAACTCCGATAGTAAAGTTTCAAACACACAAAACGAAGGAGAGGAAGAAGATTCTCAGAATTCTAGATGATTTAGTTAGAGACAAGAATATGACCTACCAAGATGCTCGCGAGGAATTTGACCGACAGTTTCCAGAAGCCGCTTCTACACCACCGCCATCACCTCGCAAATTGTTGTCAGCAATATGTAACTTGTGTGAGCAGATCGAAGTATTTGATCCCGAATCATTTGAGAGAAGCATCAAAAGGGCTAAGGCAAGCAAGAAAGATGTTATGTCTGCAATGCAAAGACTGATAGACATGCTGAATGATTTACAGTCTCGAATCAAAATAAATCGCAGTTAATGATCACAGGTCTCATATGAACGTTTTCAGCGAAGATTCAATCCTATTTGAGGCTATTGATGGCAAATGCCTCAAAAGAATGAGAGGTATTCCGCATGGCATACAACGCCCATGGAAAGAACTCGTTTCGAAAGGAACGCTCTGGGCAGTGTATCGGATTAGTGGAGAGCATTGGCCGAGATCCACTGAGAAAGCAATTCTTAAGTTGAAAGAAAGCTCAGGAGTAAGCCCATGTGTACTCGTAGGAAAGAATGAAGACCTTGGCACTGTAGCAACAGCCTTCAGCAAGTTACAGGTTCCTGTTGTCACTGAGATAGGAGGACGAGGGAAACTGGTACGACCTAGAGCGGTAGAAAAACAGAAAAAAGTAGAAAAAGGATGGACATCGCGCGTATCACCTTATGTCTTGGAAGATTGTTCAAAATTGAATAACATTCATGCCGATTTGCGTACGCTTATCTGTGTATTGGTGAAGAAGTATGGAGATAAAAGAGAGTGGGATGACGAACACGAGCATAAGGCGCTCCAGACGTTTTTCTTAGACTTTGCTGGCCTTAATGGTTTAAGTGCTGACGCCTCACGGGCCCAAATCGTTTTGCGCCGCCTTGAACAAGCTGGGATGGCGGGCAGTCGAGACCATTATTTTCACTCCTTTCAAAACTTCTTCTTTGGCCTATGGGTTATAGGAGAAGCGCGTGATTACTTTGAGAAGTGGCTAAAAGTATCCAAACTGTTCTGGAGTGTTTCACTTGAGTTTGTATGGTTTCTCGTTTGCATGTGGCACGATGTTGGGTATGGGCTTCATTCGCGGAGAGCTATCGAAGAGAACGTTTTTGGAATCGAACTTGAAGAGTCCCCCACTGACCGATTGAGTACATATCTCACAAGCCTACCCATTATGGAGGCCAAAAGAACAATTACTTCACTGATGGAGCACTTACTGGACACCAAACCTCAAACTGGATGGATGGAACCGCGACGAGAGTCCAAATATACTAATACTGAACAGAAACTTGAAAGAGCCATAGATGCTGATCTGAGAAGTGGACATGGGGCTGCGAGCGCGCTGCGGCTTTACACGGACATGATGAATTTTATCAATAAGTGCGCTGTCCAGGAAAAAAGAAATATCCTAATTCAATCTACTTTAATTGCTGCTGCTTCAATACCTTTCCACGACTGGCATTTTAGGAGGTGTGTACGGAAAGAGTATGGTGTCTGCAAAATACCGGTTATAACAATGCCTTTTGCAGCACTTCTTGCGTATGTCGATAGCATACAGGAAGATAGAAGGAAGTTTGACAGTATCAGAAAAGAGAGGGCGTTCTTGCGGCACCTCACTATAGAAGAAGAAAGGATCATATCAGCAGAGGTTGATGGAGCTGCACTTGCGAATGGAGATGTTATTTGGAAAATTGTAGAAGCAACCGATGTTCTTTCTTTTTTGGAAAGAAGCACGGCTAGCTTCGAAGTCGAATACCCGAAATGGTTAGTAGCATGAATGTTAACAGAGTAAATCTTTTCAAAGCTGTGCTGCGTCTACTGCAAAGTACGGATAAAATCTCGAGTCTTGACTTGCCGGGAAAGGATGGTTTGAGTGGAGGTGCCATCCCATGGCGACTGAACGGCCACACTTTTGTTCATCCATTGCATCGAATGGCGTCAAGAGTCGGAGGATTCCCTCCACAACTACCTCGATATTTTATTCAACGTTTTACCAAACGGGGAGATTTAATATGTGATCCGTTTTGTGGGAAAGGTACGACGTTACTTGAGGCAGTATCTTTGAGGCGAAAGGCTCTAGGTTGTGATATCGGGCCTGATGCCGTTATTATATCCCGCGCAAAAACGAATTGGCCTTCGTTAGAAGAGATTCTTCCATACGTTGAACAATTACCGCGAGACGGGGTCAAACAAGAAGTACCTGTTGATGTGAAGCTATTCTTTCATCCCAAGACACTAGAGCAAATCCTAGCTGCCAGAGAAAGGATACTCACCGACAGGTTGATAGGACGTGGACGACGGCGCCAGCTAGCTGAATTTACGATGGGGGTGCTGCTTGGTTGCTTGCACGGTAGATCGCGATGCTCTCTCTCTCTACCAAGTAACCATGCGTTTGCTATGTCTCCCAGATATGTGAGGAAGTATGCAAAGGAGCATAATCTTAAATGTCCAAAGCGCGACGTCAGAGAATGCATTATAGAGCGCATACTGATGATGCTTCCAGGTCCAAGAGTCAAAGAGTCTGCCCATGTTTTTGAGGATGACGGAAAGAAAATAGGTTTTAACAAGAAAGGTCAGTGGTCTGGACGAGTCAACCTAATCATTACATCGCCTCCGTATCTAGCTAGACAAACCTACATTAAGGACTCTTGGCTTCGATTGTGGTTGCTCGGTCGGGATTCTAAAGCAATTAAGGTAAAGTCATTGGAAACAGGTAATATTGTTAGATTCACCGAAATGATGCAGAGCTGCCTCGGAGAATTCTTGCGTTTGCTTAGACCGAATGGGCGGTGCTTATTGGTATGTGGTACATCACATTGTGATTTATTGGGTGAAAAAACCAAAGTTCGGATTGCAGGTTTAGTAATGTACGCTGCGATGAATGTTACACACGAAAAATACAAATGGCATATCGAAAATCTTATTGAAGATAAAATTGTTCTGAAAAGGGGTAGTTATTTCGCAGTAAGAAGTAATGGTGATATCGATGATACACGGAGGAGGATAAGCGAAGACGATATAGTGAGCTTGGTTAAGATCCACAAATGAGGAAACCTGACGGCATGCATTTTGATAACATCAGGAAATTACTGTAAAGTATGCCTGAATTAGGATTCACAAAACGTAGGTATCCTACTCAAAAATTAGAGTGAAGGCAAAAACGTTTGAGTGGCGAATTTTTGGAATGGAAGTCAGCTCATTGATGACTGAATATTGACAGCTTCGGGAAAAGTGATTTCCGACAAAGTCAGAGCTTTGACAAACATATCACAATCAGTGCACATGTTATCTTCCTTGCTTTGCAATCAACTCAAAATTCGGTTACATATCCTTGCAGACACACCCTTAGCAGCAGTACCCCCGGAAGCCCGGTCTGTCTCCGTCCATGATTGAGTCTACCAATGACGTTCTCATCCAGCGGCACTCGCACCAGTTTATCAGCCTCGATCTCACCCTTCAGACCGAGCTTCCGGAGCGATTCCACCAGCGGTAGCAGTTCAGCGTCCAGGGCTTCGTCAACGACCCAGCGGAGGGCCTTCCCCTCTCTATCACCACGCTCTTTGACCTTGTCCCACAGGCCGTTCGGCAATTTCATAGTACGATAGAACATTGGTAGGCGATCTTCTTCACAAATTTC
>JBHLPL010000111.1:0-6223 GCA_048939465.1 Promethearchaeota archaeon
AACGAAGTTCTCGATCTTACCTCCCCCAATACTAAAAACGCCCGGACCTAAACCTATCCTTCTAATCAAGATAATGGGGAGTTTCAGTTTCGAATGATATTCATTTGAAAGAAGGTTTGCTACAGTCTTCAGTTCTTTCTTATCAAGGGGATATTTGCTTCCATCTCTTGTGATAACATGTGGTTTTTCCTCTTGCAGAAGCTCCTTCAGCGTTTTGAAGTGTTTCGGCAAGTGATCGTTGATATTCTTAATCTCGCTACTCCATATTGTGTGTAGGAAGCGATCATAAGCACGACGTTTATCCATTTTGATCCTCTTATTCTTTCAAGAATCACTAAACTAGTATCACAAACCTATTCTAAAACTTTCTCAAAAAGAAGGCTACTCGAATCTTGGCATGATCTTCTTCCAGAAGTGGCTAATTGCATAAGGAACGGCATAGAACTCCTCCTCGAAGACGTCAAATGACAGGGCAGATGCCAGGATCTCCTGACTTGTACCAATATATCCTTGATCATCCATATCATAACAAATTTCGGGAACTGTATGATTAGAGTGAAGTAGCGTCTTGTAGATTTCTGTTTCCTTGGCCTTTGGTATCTTATCAGGCTGGAGAATTCCAGATCTGATATATATCCACTTACCAACAACCGATATGACCACAGAATGATTACGCCCCTCGATTTTGTAAGGAACCTCGAATTGGTCTTTTTCCTCGATCCAGCCATATTTCAGGTTCATCTTTTTTAGGTATTCTCCAATTCTTTTGACGAACTCAGTCATTTTTTATCACTCACATTTAAGCAAGAATACGTGCAGAGAAGAAATTAAGGTCGTTTAGTTGAGATTATGTTCCCGGAACCTGGCGGGGCTACGATTTCTCGATCTCTCATAACGATTCTCCCCCCCACTATTGTCGTCGCGGGTATCGCATGAATCTTCCAACCAGAGAAAGGAGAGAATTTGGCCTTTGAAAAGAACATCTTGGCATCTATACGAAGGTCCGATTTCGTATCTATAAGCGTTAGATCGGCATCATAACCTTTGGCAATTCTTCCTTTTTTCCCCAAGCTGAATATTCTGGCAGGATTCTCAGAAGTTAGCTCAATGAATCGTCTCATAGTTAGTCGGTTCTCTAAAACTTGAGTCAGAAGCAGCGGCACTGTTGTTTCTAATCCTGGAATTCCAGGGGGAGCCGCGGTGAAATCTCTCTTTTCTTCAATATTATGAGGAGCATGATCACTGGCAACAATGTCGATCACTCCATTATTGATCAGGTTTGCCCACAAGTGTTCAGTATCAGATACTGTCCGGAGAGGTGGCAACATCTTGGCAAAAGCTTTCCAGCGGGAGAGAGCTTTCTTAGTTAGAAACAAGTGATGGGGGGTCACTTCGCACGTGATTTTTGAATTGGTATTCTTTGCGGCCTGTATCGCCAGTAGCGAGTGTCGGCTGCTTACGTGGCACACATGCAGCTTTGTATTTATTTCATTGTTTATGCGAATGAAACGAAGAATTGCAGATTTCTCCTGTTCATCCCCATGAGAGGCCAAAAACTCTTGAACCTCAGAGTGCTTAGGGGAGGTTTTGGAGGGGGATGGTGTTCCAACTTCGGGATGGAATGCGACTAACGCGTTCAGCTTAGAGGTTTCCCTAAAAACCAATGATAATTGCTTATCATCATAGACGTCAATCTCACCGATTGGACTGGGTAGATAGATTTTGAAGGCGACAGCTCCACCGTTAATTAGAAGTCGAAGATCGTCAAGGCTTTTCGGAAGGGCAGAATAGAAGCCAACATTAGTAATAATCTTCGCTTCTGCCTCCTTAATCTTTGCTCTCAGACCTGAAGGACTAGTTACGGGAATCTTGTTATTGGGCATATCAAGAACGGTGGTGACGCCCCCTGCTGCTGCAGCACACGTTCCGCTGTGAAAATCTTCCTTATGAGATTGATTCATGTCTCTCAGATGAACATGAACGTCGATCATGCCGGGGATCAGTAGTTTTTTCTTTGCATCGAGAGTCTCCTCAGCATTAGGAAGAGCTACGTCTTTGCCAATATCTACTATAACGCCGTCTTTAATAATCAGTCCTCCGTGGTAGAGTCCTTCAGAAGTGTAAATTCTGGCATTCTTTATCTTTAAATCAAGAGACAACACAAGCACCTAATCAAGTTTGGTGAGATTTCTTGAAACCAATGAGACGAATTCTTGTGGGGATAAGATACCTACAATGCGACTCTCATAGTCAAGTATTGGAAGAGATTTTGCTCTCTCTTCAAGCATTAGCTTGGCTGCGCCCCCTACTTCCACATCTGGATGTATCGAAGGAGGGTTCTTTCGCATAATATCTACGACTAGAAGATGTTTTATTCTTGCGTCTTGATGTTTTTCGGGAACTATTTCTCGAAAAGCTCCCATAGCGTAAGCTATGGTTCTTTCGGTAACCATACCGACCAGTTTATCTCTTTCGACTACCGGGAGAGCCACTAGACCGTGATCGATCATCAGTCTACGAGCGTGAATAACGCGACTTTGTGGTGCTACAGTAAACACATCTTTTTTCATTATTTGCCCTACGAATAGATCTTGAACCTCGACACATAGTTTAATCATATCAGTCATTGTTACTATACCTTTGAGCTTATCATTCTCCACTACTGGAAGAGCAGAACAACCTGTTTCTAGCATTTCTTCTGCAGCATGCACTATGTCTGCTTTCGGATCAATTGTCTCAAAATCTGAAACCATGGCCGCTGAAATGTGAATGCTTGAAGCCTGAAGACTGTCTAATCGACTTGAGCCAAGCCTATCGGCTATGCTCTTTTCAGTAAGCAGCCCCACTAATCTGTCTTCATCCGTAACCAGCAGTTGAGATATCTCGTTTTTTTCCATAAGATCTAAGGCATGTGATATTAATTGATCCTTATCCACGGTTATGGGAGGTTTTGACATAACTGTGTCAACCTTCATTGCGTTTACCTCCTAGTTCAGTAATAGATTTGAGTATATCTCTTTTTGTAATTACTCCAACAAGCACCCCGTCAGACGTTACCGGTAAGCCACCTATGTCTTCTGATGTCATTAGTTCTGCTGCTTTTGCCAGGTCATCTGAGGTATCGATTGTTAGTAAATCTGTTGACATGACGTCCTCTGCCAATACGAGTATTCTTTGGGCCAACGATCCTCTCGCCCTCATGAGTGACTGGGGATCTCTAACCCCGACGGTTCGGGAACGTAGGCCTGTTCCTATCTCAATTGGCTTTACGAAAGTAAGATCTCTTGAAGTAATCATTCCAATTGGTTTCTCGCCTTCAACAATTACTATTCTGGAAACATTCGACTTATTCATCAAGTCAACGATGTGGGTTATAGGGTGTTCTCGATTAGCGGTTATTACACCTTTTGTCATAAAATCCTCAACTTTGGCTCTTCCACCATAGGTCTCTGGAAATGCTTTTACGATATCCGTTTTTGTGATCATACCGATCAGTCTCGAATCATCCGTTACTAACACTCCAGATATATTGTGCCTTACCATTATCTTAGCGATGTCTACAATATCCATCCTTTGATTGATAGTTATTGGATTTCTGGTCATAATCTGTTGTACTAAAACTTGGTTTATCGGTCTGCGTCGCCATATGGGCTCACTTTGCTCTATCGCCCTTATTATATCCTTTTGGGTAATTATCCCAATTGGGGTTTCATTCTCATCAATAATAGGCAATCGGGCTATATCATGTTTTAACATTAGGTTCCTGGCGTGGGCAAGTGTATTAGCAGGTTTCATCACAATAACAGGTGAAGTCATAATTTCCGAGGCGTCCATAAAGTACCCCCTCGAGGACTAACTAATAGCCTATAGTTATTTATGCCTTATGTGAGTCAAATCTGATTAAGGCGAACTCTAGATGTATGAATTGAAGATAATATTCCATATTGAAAATCTTAGTCTTTCACTTTCCTCCCCAGTCGAGGCTCATCATTGAAAGATTCCTTTCATCCGGTGAGTCATATACCGATCTGCTTAAGGTAAGCGGCGATGTCTCAGCCACTTTGATTTGATTTCTCCCTGTGACTTCGATTGTAGACAAAGACAACACTGGATTCTATAGAATTAAGGAAGACTAATCTGCCCTCCTCCGGGCGGAATTATATTCTGAAATTCCGTTAACGGGATTGCCCGGACTCTTTCCCCTCTGGCTTTTGGAAGACGCTCAATCATCTTCTCCTTCAGTGATTTTACTAGCTGTCCAAAGCTCAAGTTTCCCGGAGTTATCACTATAGAGTCTTTAGCCCAGGATTCCAGGGCCTTGACAGGCCCACATATTGGAACAATGTGCTCATTTTCGAATTTCATTCCTACTGCCAGCCTTAAGGGGATCCCCCGCAATAGATTTCTTTCCCCTTTAATAATGACGGCGCCCTTTGCCAGATATTCTCCAGATGGGGGGGAAAAAGAAACTTGATCAGCGTTGACCCAATATACGTCTATTTGTCCCAAACCGCTCTTCCAGGCTCTTGAAAATGACGCAGCAAATTCCGCAGCTTGTTCAATGGTTGACTCCGGTACCCTCTTCCCCCCGGTTTTGACTATAACAACGGGTGCACCGTGGATGTCTGCGTGTACAAATATGTCGTTATCAGTCATATGCTTTTTGACAAGAATTTCATTGGTTTTTGCATCTCGGCCTCCGATTACAAGGAAGTCCTCAGATGAAACAAACCAGCGAAACTTTTCATACCATTTTTTCGACCTTCTCCTGGTCAGGATTGTTGGTTTCTCCTTAGGGACGTCCTTCAGTGTGACCTTTTTCATTAACGTCCTTTCAAGGGCGATCTTGGCCCCTTTGACCTTAGCCTCAGCTTTCTTGGCCTTCTCGTAGAGTTTTGCCGCATTTTCACTCGCAGTAGTCCTGAAATCTAACGAAATCTTCTCATCGTTTAGAATCACGACAGCCCTCGCCGAGGAAGTATCTATTCGATCTAAAATGACCGCATAGGACATACCTCTTTCCTTATCACCACGGATGGCACTAGTTATCTCTTCCCAAGAATAACCATTCTTCCTCGATTTCCCTAGTCTAGACAACAAGCCTTCTACCAAATGAAAATTGGCGTAAATCAAATCAGCATGATGTTTATATTCCGCGGCAAGCTTCTGCATTTGTATTATTTTTTCTCTCTGTCTCTCAGATATTCTGAGTAACTCAGCATTTTTTTCTTTGATTTCAGCGTGCAGTTCTTCCCCAATTTCAAATGATTCGGTTGAACCGAAATACGAATCTGCAGCTTCATTAAAAGATGAAAAGACCTTGGCTTTTTCTAAGGCGTATTTTCTGAAAACGAACGGGAGAACATTGATCGGGATTTCATTTTCATAGACTACGTTCGGTTCGAAATCTGCGGTCCTGACCCTCTCAAGAATTCTCAGAACTTCAGTGTGAATCATTCTAGCTTCATCTAAGGATAACTCTTTAGCCTTTTTGGATTTATCCACGTTTGAACGAAGACAGATTTCTTCAATGTATTCTGATCCTATGTTTAGATTCATAACAAGAGTACGGGCCAAGTCAGCGTCCGAAGATGAGAGAATACTAATGAAATCGTTTTCTTTTAGGTCCACGACATCTTTGCCCCTCTTGGGCGGAAATGCGAACTGTTCTTTCAGTATGATATCTCGATCCTTCATACGCCTATAGTGCTGAGCTAGCGTGATTCTTCCTTTCCAGTCTGTGAGGATCATATTACCCGCACCGAAAAGCTCAATAATGACCGTATGTCTATCTTCTCCTTGTCCAATCTCTAGAACCAGTATCCTATCCAAGTCATGTTGGTATACATTTGTCAAGAGACGCCTTCGAAGACGCGACCTAAGAGCCCGACAAAACATGGGTGGGGATTTTGGCAGCGGTCGCTCATAATTCGTCAAGTGAACACGATAGCCAGGTTCTATCAGAAGGACTAATGATTTCCCCTCTTTGGATCTGAACTTAAACAAAAACTTATTACCAACTTGGTAAATGTTGTTTATCCAAGATCCTTGGATCAAGGGAGACAACTCTGTGGCAATTGCAGCCACATCAATATTCGACATGGAAGCCTTGGGTTTGATACTCAACTTCAATTCCCGCCAACAGGAGGATTAGATCTTGCGAGATAAAGATAAGGTTTACTACGGGAAAATGATACTCGCCCTAATAACAGGTATTGTCTGT
>JBHLPL010000112.1:0-6179 GCA_048939465.1 Promethearchaeota archaeon
GATCCAGATGAGTTAAAGCGAAATCTAATGAAGATGGCAAATCGCTTGCAGAAATTTATAACGCTTTAGCCCCCCTCTTATTCTGCAAAGCTTTTATAATCCGTTATCAATTACGGTTTGCGTACGCAGTCACTTCGTGGAGAGAAATGTATATGCGTCTACTGGCTCGAGAGCTACCTGAAAAGTACAAAGGCGTCTTAGCTGCTGCAGCAGTTCTTAGGGGGGCGATCGGAATTGAAAAGACCTATTCCCAGGTTTACGATTCCATATCGGCAGAAATTAAGGAAAAGATAAGAAGCAAATATCCAGCTTATGAAGAGATATCCAAAAATCAGATAATCCAGCAATACAGAGATTTCTTTGTAGACAAGCTTGGTTTACCTTCTGGAGTCTCCCCTACGAGTGAAACCTATGCTAGGAAGGTTGTAGCGAACGAAGAACTGGCCACCATCAATCCCGTTGTGGATATTGGCAATCTTGTTGGTGCTTTTACAGGATTTCCGATAAGCGTATATGACGCAGATGCAATCGGAGACACTCTTTATATAAGGCCTGCAGAGGCGGGAGAAGAGTTCTTAGGAATAGGGGGGAGAGAACCACGCATCCTAGAAGGCGATGAGCTGGTCTTATCGAGCGACCAAAACATCGTATGTCTATACCCCTATGCAGATGGCGAAAATGTAAAAATTACCGCTGAAGCCAAGAATCTACTTGTTATGGTAAGCGGAATCCCGGGTGTGTTCGGACTATCACTCTTATGGGCGTTGAAAATCTGCGTCAAGTATCTCAGCAACCTAACTGGAGGAACGCCTGAACTAGTATTACAGGAGGGATACGATGAGCAATAAAGGAGATCTTGAAAAGCCAAAGATGCTTCCAAGAAAGGAGGATTTTGCTGAGTGGTACAATGAGGTTTTGTCCCTCGCTTCCATAATTGATTATTCATATCCTGTTAAGGGCATGGGAGTCTGGATTGATTATGGCTGGAAACTACGGAACAACATCATGAACGTTATACGTCATTTGCTTGACGAAACAGGGCATAGAGAATTCTACTTCCCCTTTCTAATTCCTGAAAATATATTCGACAAGGAAAGCGAACTGGCCAGCGGTTTTGAGGAGGAAGTGTACTGGGTAACCAAAGGCGGCACAAAACCTTTGAGCGTCAAACTGGCAATTAGGCCAACAAGTGAGACTTCAATGTATCACATGTTTTCCAAGTGGATAAGGAGCTATACCGACCTTCCCCTAAAGGCATGGCAGCTTGTCTCAATTTTCAGATACGAAACAAGAGCCACAAAACCCTTAATAAGAGTACGCGAAGTGACTTCCTTTAAGGAAGCTCATACTGCTCATGCAACAGCAGAGGAAGCTGAACAGCAAGTAAAGGAAGCTGTTGACATCTACAGAAGATTCTTTGACGCATTATGCATCCCTTATGTGATTTCCAAAAGACCTGATTATGACAAGTTTCCGGGCGCGGTATATACCATCGCATTTGAGACAGTCTTCCCAGATGGTCGAACTCTCCAAATCGGTTCAGTTCATTTTCATGCGGAGAATTTCGCCAGAGCATTTGACGTGAAGTACATTGATCAGGATGGTAAAATGAACTACTCAAATACGACCTGCTACGGAATTTCAGAACGAGTTATTGCCAGCGAGATTGCAGTTCATGGAGATGATCATGGATTAGTACTCCCGCCAGACGTTGCACCGAAGCAGATCGTGATAGTACCTATACTCTTTGAATCTGATCCCAAAGTTGTTGAATACGCCCAAGGGATTTATGAAAAAGTCAAAGAGTCCTATACTGCAGAACTTGACACTCGAAACTTGAGGCCTGGAAGGAAGTTCTACGATTGGGAATTAAAAGGGGTCCCAGTTAGGCTCGAGATTGGTCCTGGAGAGGTGGGGGGCAGGTCTGTTACGGTATTTAGGCGAGATACTCTCAAGAAAGAAAAGGTGCCTTTGGACGATTTTGGCGAATATATAGACACTTTGATGGACACCATTACTCGTGATATGTATGAAAGAGCGTGGAAAACCTTCAACTCCAAGAAACACGACGTATCCGCCTTCTTCTCGTTTGAAGATGAGTCAGACGCTGTATCGTCGTTGATTGACGCAGAATCGGGAGATTTCTTTGGAAGTGTCGCCAATGTTCCGATTTGTGGAGACATTAAGTGCGAACTGAAAATCAAAGAGTACATAGATATTCTGGGCAGTCCTGTGGAAGACATTCCACCAAAAGGAAGCTGCATCTGTGGGAAAAAGGCTGAGAGAGTGATTAGAGTATCAAGGCAGTATTAGACATCGGGTCCAGACCAACCTAAAGGAAATCGCCGTTCTTCTTTTGAGAGCAAGACAGCGTGCGAAGAATTACTTGTTGAAAGATACCTAATACCTGACCGCTCACACGATTGAGGTGTTCTGAGGAATTCTGAAAAGACTTATTAAGAGGAATGTGATACTGGAACGATGAATACTCACCTACTCTTGGATGGTGTATTCTTGTGTTCGAGAAGGATACCATGGGCTATGACCGTGCAATAACAGTATTCAATCCTGAAGGCAGATTATTCCAAGTTGAATACGCTATCGAAGCTGTTAAACACGGTACTCCTGCTGTCGGGATTAAGGCCAAAGATGGCGTCGTCATAGTCGTGCAGAAAAAAAGTGCAACTAATCTTATGGATCCTGTCAGCGCAAAAAAGCTATTCATCGTAGACGATCATATCATTACCGCTTTATCGGGACTTCATGCAGACGGGCGTATACTTCTAGAGCATGCTCAGGTTCAGGCACAAATTGAAAAGCTAACCTACGCTGACCCCATATTGATTGAGACTCTGACAAAGAAGATCAGCGATACAAAGCAACTATACACTCAGAGAAGCGGCATTCGTCCTTTCGGCGTGGCATTGCTTATTGCAGGTGTTGATGCAAAGGGTCCGCAGCTTTATACGACAGACCCGAGCGGTACGTATTATGGCTGGCAAGCAACCTCGATCGGAAGTGACGCGGCCATTAAGCCATACCTTACAAAAAGATATAAGCCAGGCATGAATCTTGACTCTGCTGTTCTCTTGGGCGTTAAATCAATAGCTAAGGCTGTTGAGACTATCTCTTCGGATATGATCCAAATAGGCACAGTCGATGCAAGAACCCAGAAGGCTCACATACTCTCGAATGAAGAGACAGATAAATACCTTGTTGAAAAAAAAGAATGAGATGAAACTTACGTCTCCAATTTGAAGACATAATCCGCAGCATTTTGAAGCGCAATGCTGAACCCCGGATCAAATCCTATTACTGCGGTCTCTACGTTTTTCTCCTTGGACTTGCGTAACAGGGGAACACAACGAGCATGACGACTTGCTATCATAATGAGTTTGATGTCTGAGTCTAACAGATAGTTCATTACATCAATTGCCATTTGAGCATGAACATCAACTGTACTGACCACGGGCTCAAATCCGCTGTTTGAAATCGCTTCGAAAAGCTTCTCTGGGGCATAGCGATCTAAATAGACTTTTGCGACCTGTACTCTCCCCAGCTCCTTTCCCGCATCCTTTATGTCTTCCAGTCGAATATTGAACTCCTTTCTCAGGATATTTGGCCCGTCCACAAGTATTGCTATCTTCTTCTTAAGAAAAGGTAGGACACGCCTTACCATTTCCCATTTTCTCTTCTCCGGCTTCTTCGCTTTTCCTTTTCCCTTCTTTTTCTCTTTCTTCTCTTTGCTGTCTTCGTTCTCCGATACCATCAGGGAAAGCACCTGGCGAAATAAGACTCTTCCTGATTTATAAACTAAACGATACTAAACAGTTTCTATCTAATGATTTTCTGGTGATGAACAACAGTTCCGGAGGCTGCGTTGTGACAAATAGAGAATTCAGGTCATTTGCTCCTTTCATTCTAATCGCTCTCATATTCCTCTTTGGATTTCTTATAATAGGAAGTCCGTTTGAGTCTCTATTTTACCCTATGATATTTGTTGCGACGCTGACTTTCCAGGTAATCACAAACATATCCTTCAAATCTCTGGGACTGGATTTTCCGTCAGGCTGGAAGAAATCAACTCTGGCGTATTATAGCCTGGCTCTTCTATCAGTCTCGTTTCACGTAGCTGCGGGCATTGTGATTGGTGGCCTTCTCATCTCAGGCCTGACCGTACTGACTCCTGAAGTAATCGGATTCATACTGATGGCACAGTTTGTCCAATTCGGCGTAGGATTCTTTGAGGAGTATTTATTCAGGGGCTATATACTTGCTGCTACAGAGCTTTACGGAAGAAGGGCCAGTCTTTCCATCTCTTCAATTTCCTTTTCTTTGCTGCATGTATTTGCAATTATTCCTTACGCTTACCCTGTGGAATCCATAATAATCTTCATTTTTAACATGTTTCTGGGCGGATGGACACTTGCCTTAATCCGTCAGAAGACCAGCTCTCTTATTCCTCCGATAGCCTTCCATGCTTCTTGGAACTTTTTTGGCTACCATCTATACGGCCTCACAGGATCTGAGATAACCTTCTTTAACGCAACTTATCTTATGCCAGATATACTGGTTAAGTTTGAGTTCAGTCTTATTACAACCATTATATTCGCTGCATTGATTTTTGCGCTCAGCTTTGCTGGGGCACGAGATCAAGACTCTAATCAAAACGATCGTAAGATCGCCATCTGACTGCATTATCAAGTGTCGAGTTTCTGGCTCCACGAGTCTCAAGCGTCTCCAGACAAAGTGTGCGTGACTAATAATGGAAACATTTATATAACAGTGTTATAATCTTGATCAGAAGATAAGAAGTAAAATCTAGGGTAAAGCATGAGAAAAAGATGAGGTAATATGCACAAACATTCGGATGTAGTAAAGCAGGAATACAAGAAAGGTCAGATTTGGGAGTGCCAAGGCGGGTGTAAGAAAAGAATCCAGATCGTGGAACCCTGTAAGGGCGCTTGCGGATTCCTATTCTGCTGTGACGAGCCCATGAAGCTAGTCAAGGACGCTTAAAAATACCTGCTTGGGCTATCCCCTTCCATTTTTTATAGAAGCTCGGGAGTTCAGTCTAGTGATTCTGCATGGTGTTTGAAATCAGTGTGAATCAGAACCCTGGATTTGGCGTGGACTATTTCCTGCGTCGATAATCAATTCCCATACTCACCAGGAATATGGCAGGGTGGTTTTATGGCTAGTGTAGAAGAACACCTTTCTAATAGAAAGGCGATCAGAGAGAGTAAGATAACCGAAGCTCTTCGAATAATTGATGCAGCAAGAGAGAATGGTGTGGTATTGCGGTTAATAGGTGGCCTGGCTGCTCGGAACCATTGTAAGATAATTAATTTCTGTGAGAGGGATTACTCAGACATAGATATGGTGGGTTTGAGCAGACATGTTAAGAAGATCGCCGAATTGTTCAAGAAGCACGGATATAAAGAAAACAAAGATGTTATGATTGCAACGGCCGGTCACAGAATGCAGTTTTATAAGGGGAGCCCTGAAAACCATGTGGACATTTTTATAGATACTTTCGAAATGGAACACGACGTTGAGCTGAAGAATAGACTCACAATTGAGGATTATACGATAACATTGGCCGATCTGCTGCTCACCAAACTCCAAATATATAAAATAAATGAGAAAGATGTTCGGGACATACTTAGCACCGTAAAAGATAATTCAATAGGAGACGAGGACAAGCCCGGCATCATTAATGTCAAATACATTGCTAGAATCTGTGCGAAAAATTGGGGTCTGTACCACGATATGCTGGAAAACATCGAAAAGTGTCTTGGACTTATGCAGTATTATGATCTAACTCCCGATGAGGTCAGAATAATAACGGAAAGAATGAACATGTTGAGGGAAGCCATTGAGGATGAGCCCAAATCCCTGAAGTGGAAGCTGAGGGCCAGAATTGGTGAAAGAAAAGCTTGGAGAAAGGCGGTAGAAGATGAAACAAGAGATCTCAAGGAAAGATCAGTAATCGAAGCAGATACTTTCATTTTTTCTATTTCTTCGGCACTCTTGACCAGGCGCAGTTCATGCACGATGTGGTTGAGATCGGTGAATTCACCCGGCGGTACGGCCCCCGAGGCCTCCTTGCTGCGAATGGTGTTGACCCAGCTCATGATCTGCCGGTCGAACTCCGCGCTGCGACCCATCGAGTAGTA
>JBHLPL010000027.1:0-19592 GCA_048939465.1 Promethearchaeota archaeon
TATTCTCAAAGAAAGAGGCGGGGATATTAAGCACAAAGAGATATACCCCGGCATTCTGGCAAAAGAATTTGACTATCCAGAAAGTCCAGAAGAGGTGGAAAGAAAGGCATTAGAATGGCTCAAAAGAGAACTACCGGCGCTAAGGGATGTAGTAGGCAAACTCTCAGTAATTCATAATTGTGAGGCTACTCCGGAAGCTGTTTCAAAAGTACTTACAAAAAACCGTAATGTTCCGAAGTCTGAGGTTCTAAACTGGATACTGGAGATGCGGGAGAAAGCAAGGAAAGTTTTCAATAAGAATATCGTTAGGATAACCCCAAAATATGATACGCGAATAATCGAAACGCCTTCCTATCTGGTTCCCTTCATACCGACAGCGGCAATGAATACCTTCGATTCTCTTACCGATAAACCGTTCAACATCTTCTTCGTAACGACCGACGAGAAAAGATCGCCACCCTCCAGTTCTGCCGATCTAATGCAATCACTGCTCCATGAGGAGTATGGCCACTGTGTGAATTTCTCTAATTCTGCCACTGGATTTGGAGCCAAGCCAAGACTAGTTGAATTGCTGGACTCATACCTGCATTATCAAATCAGTGATGCTATTTCATTCTATAGAGAATTTGAGTTTGTCAAAATGCTGAAGACCATAGGCAAAAGAGGACTGACTCCGGAAGAGAAGGACTTCCTAGATGCTCTATCAAAAGGTGTGGATCTGGAGACTGTCATTCTGGAGAATGAGTTCGTAATGCTGGAATGGAGATTCATAAGATTCTTAAGAGCTATATTTGATTCCAGAGTAAACATGGGAAAGCAAACAATAAGCGAATTTTTGGAGTGGGCTGAGAAAGAGACTGGGCTTAGTAAGAAGGCGATATACGACCAGACATTCTTCTTCTTGGCATACGTAGGGTATGCACCGGTGTATAGCATCGGTGGAGAATCGTTAAGACATCTGCAAGAACTGGCCATAAAGAACAAAAAGTCAGCCATAGACTTCAATACTTATGCTAGTGCCATGGGATTTCCTGGTAGAACAATCTTTGAAAAGAGGCTGAAGGACTTCGCAACTGCAAAGTGAGAAACCTATGCTATTTCCAACAATCTTTTTTTCAATTTACTGGCGGTGTCAGCTAACACTTTCAAGTCAAGCGTTGATGAAATACAGCCAATTGCGTGAACAACTTCGCTGATCCGGCCCAAGACATGCTCCAAATCACCTATATCAACGATATGGGGAGACGCATCTTTTCCTCGAATCCTACTCGAAATGAATTCGAAGGCATTTCCTTCTGAGGGCCTTAAATCCCTCAAATTATCCTTGGCTAGCTTGATGGCCAAATCAAGAATCTCCTCAGACGATTCGACTTCATTTGAGAGGACTTCCGTCTTTATCTGAGCTGCCAGTCTGGGCCCTATCCCAAGTCTTGCCACCATGTTGCCGAGTTCCGTACACTTATAGACATCTCCTTTTTGTGCGATGAAATCGGATCCAATTAGGAAATCCAGTATTGTCTGTCTTCCGAGAGATCGCGGGATAACGTTTATGGCATAATCCCTCAGGCCTTTGCTTTCCAATGCAAAGTGTGTGAGTTTGATGAGGTGTTTGCACAATTTGCTTTCAAGTCTTGCCCTAAACCTCCAGTGTTCACAGCTGCAGGAGGGGCCTTCCGACGTATCAAGAATCACTGAATAGTAAAGACTCTTAGTTGTACTTCTGATTCTGGCTTCGATTCTGCCGGGATGCGAGTCCATCACCTCGACGTATCTGTCTGGTATCATCATAGCTCTTCGTCGAACAGATTGGCCAGAATGCTCTTTGATTAATTCATCGATATCTTTTCTATCCAATTTTGCCAATTCTTTGATAGGCTTACCTTCCCTACGTCTTCTAAACCACCAAAACGTTTTCCTGAAGGAATCGACTATTCTCTCCTCAGACGCGCCTTGGGGCTCGAATATCTCCAGCAAGGCCATTTCTTGAAGCGTTTCTTCATCACCAATGCTACTTTCAATATCATTGTATTTTGGATGTAACTTCCCTTCTCGATCTCTTCTGAAGTACCTATCAATGATTAAATTCTGCTCATATTTGTCCGTAGCTAATACGATTCCGTATCCCTTAACGTCATATTTCGGCTTTCCCACTCTGCTTAAGATCCTATGAACGCAATTTGGGCTGAGCTCAACGAGTATAGGAACCGAAGAGACATTCTTCCAAGAAGAGAGCGTTGACGAAGTGTCTTTCAAAATGACAAGGCGTGCAGCCGTATTGATGCTGGAACCTACCTCTGTTGAGCAAGTTACAACCTTTATTAATCCTTCCTTAAATCCCTCCGTGATGCCTTCTCGTTCATCTGCAGAAAGACCTTCATGATGAAAGGCCACACCATTCAACACGAGATCAGCTAGCAGCCTTGATGAATAGCTTATCCTATCCTGAAACTCCTCAGAGAGCTTTTCTGCTTTTGCGCTCTCTTCCAGAGTTAAAAGGGGACCTATTGCGCCCTTTAAATTGGCTGCTGTCTTCCTGGCCTCATTTCGGTCCGAAAGATAAACAAGGACTTGACCTCCTTGTTCCACCATGTTTGAAGAGAGTGTAACAATGGAGTCGTCCTTGCTTGGAGTTAAAACCACGCTCAGTTCAACCGGAACTGGTGGATCCGTAACGTCTATCGGGATACACTCAAGCCACTTAGCCAGTTCGTAGGGGTTTCCAATATTGGAGCTGAGACATACGAGCTGAAGCCTAGGCAATCTATCCCTAAGACGGATGATAATGCTCTCAAGGAATACGCCATACCTTTCGTCGCTCAAGACATAGGTTTCATCAATTATGGCTGTCACGATGCTTTTTATCCACGGGGAGTTTTTCCTTAGAGACTTGTCGAATTGGTTAAATGTTAGAATGATTATGTTCGCAGGTTCGAGGATGACTTCATCGTCTTCTCCAGATGCTATTTCTAGCCCTAATTTCGTATATTTTCTTCTGAACTCATCAAGTTTTTCGCGTGCAAGAGCTCTTAGAGGAGTCAAGTAGATTACTTTAGCTTTAGGAGCTGTAAGAGTCATTTGAAGGGCGACAAGTTCTCCGATAAGCGTTTTTCCACTGGCAGATGGTGAGGTAACCATTATGCTGCTTCCTCTCAGAAGGCCAGACTTGATTGCCTCAATTTGCAACGGCCGTAATTCCTCTATCCCTTCCTTCCGGAGGATTTGGATTATTCTCTCATCAGCTCCTGCCTTCTCCAACGTCTCCAAAACTGTTTTCCTCCACGAACAAAGATAGAATTTGCATCAGGAATAAATCTCTATCCTCTACTCTCTTCGCCAATAATCTCTAAGACTCTTAAGACGAATCCTGCTACTTCAACTGCATCCTTGCCAAATAACCTTATCAGTCCTTCTCTTGCAAACCCACCAGCATCCACAACAACATCGGGAGTCTTGCCGCCCACACTCTTTATTGCTTCGTTCATTGCCCAGATTAGAGACCTCCCTTCAGCTTTTCTTATGTGCTCTGGTTCTTTGCTCCTATTGAAATTCGAAACTAAGAGGTTCTTTTCGTGAGCCATTCTTTGTACAGCCCTCAAAGTCTCCGAATCGTTCTTAATATTTATGACGGATCTCTTACTCCTGTCAAACTTCATCCTGGCTAGAAGGAATCTTGCCATATGACTCGAAGCTCCAAATCGAATACAGCCACAGGCGCGAGGAAGACCCGACACAACAGTTATTCTCCCCTCAACACCAGCCACATCTTTTTCAGATCTCGCATTAGGAATCGCCATTACAATGTTTGTACGTACCTCAGGTATCAATTGGGAGAATCTAGGCTCAGATTCTAGGATTTTTACAGCCTCAAAAAGGTTCTCGACAACGAAGAATCGATTTGCAATTCTCTTGGAATCCAATCTTACACCGTCCGCAAACTGGTGGATAGTCTGAATTCATGACAGACTCTGCCGCGGCTTGAGCTTGCTTTTTAATCCACTCCCAGTTAACACAATTACCGTTCTTTCTCTTTTGACTAGCTCATCCATCTCAGTGTGCTTTTTGTAGGCTGCATAAGCTACGGCCGAACTTGGCTCAACATAGAAACCATTTCTGGCAAGTTCCACAAATGCATCATAAGTCTGATCCTCATTAACGACTTCTGCCTTACCACCAATCTCTTTCAGCTCGTTCACCATCATCTCCATGAACGGGGGATTTACGCTTACTAAAGCATCTGCGATCGAATCCATCATTTCCGGTCGAGAAAAAGGCTGATTCATCAGTCTGTGATATAGGGGTGAGACTCTCTCTGGCTGGCACCCCACGACTGTCGGAAACTCATCTGCGAGTCCGGAATTCACCAAATGCCTAAACCCCCTAATTACTCCTAATAACAGTGTTCCGGCAGAGACCGGCAGGTAGACGTAGTCCGGAAGATTCCATTCAAATTGCTCAGCCAGTTCATAGGCAAGTGTTCTGACTCCGTCATTGAAAATCGGGTGCCATATGTGTCCTACGTAGAACTTTCCTTTTTCGGGCTTTTGAGCCTTGATCGCGACTTCATTCCGTTCACCTTTAACCCTCTCGACCTCCGCCCCATAGAAGAGTATTTGATTGAGTTTTCGCTCTAGTACAGACTCAGGCACAAATATCTTGGCCTTTAAGCCTGCTCTTGAGGAATATGCAGCAATTGAAGCTCCGGCATTACCTGAGGAGTCTTCAGAGATATAACCTCTTTCTTCTTTTACCTTCCTGTGGATTGCAGAAATCAGAGAAGCTGAACCCCTATCCTTGAATGAGCTTGTAGGGTTGAGAAATTCAAGTTTGCAATAGAGGTTTTTCCTAATCTTGACAACATGAGTCCATCCTTCGCCAAGACTTACGATTTCTTTTTTATCCAAATAAGGATAGAAATTCCTATATCGCCAAATTGAGTAATCCTGCTTTTCTATGTTCGCCTTGTCAAAACGAAAATGAAGCTTAACCTCAAATGGGGAACCACAACGACATTTGTAATCCAGGATATTCGTTGAGGGGGATTCACACTTAGTACATTTGAGCTCATATCTCATGGATAATCCTAAGATCGGACAGAGTTTTAACTTTATCGTAAGTAGTGCGATTGTGACTATATCTTACTAATTACGCGATCTTCTTTCGGAATCCCCAGGATCTCTCTAAGCGGTTCAGTAAAACACCTTATGCACAATCTAAACAAATTCCAAGTTTTGTAATCTTCTTTTGACTTCTGCGTCTCGTTCTTCCACTCTTCCAAGTCTTTAAAGCCTGACTTCTCAACGTATTTTCTGAGAATATCGTCGTGAACTCCATTTAACATAACTTGACAAATGAAGGACAGGTGACCCTTTAGGTTTGTGTTTCCAGACCGATGATAGATGTCAACAAAAGATTCCTCATCTGGATCTTCTTTCCCCGTTGGCTTCAGAATCAGGACTTCACCGTTATCTATCAAGAATCTGAATATCCTTTCGGAGTCGATAGTTATCATCCGTCTCACTCGGTCCTGAAGTAAATATATATACCTTGCAGTTATTATAAGCTTGTTCGACTGGTGAAAAGTCGTTACATGTGTGTCAATTCCTATGGTGAAAGGGAGCAAAGTATTGATTGGACGATTATTGAGATTTTGGGAATGCTTCGCATCGGTCCGGTCCATCACGAAAACCAATTCGTGCCTATCTTGATCAGGAATAGAGGCTGCCCGTATGAAGAAAGTAGTCCTTTTTGACCTTGGAGACACTCTGATTCATTATTATAAGAAAACTGAGTTTCTTGAGATTCTTAAACAGTCGATTTCAAATGTCAGGGAATATTTGAGTCGGAGAAATCTTCTTGGCATCTCCTCGAGGGGTATTTGGCAGAGAGCGACAGATGAGAATTATGAGGCAAGAAATCATTGCGTAAGGCCGATGGAAAAGAGACTGGCTCGAGTTTTCAAACTGGGTCACCGTATCCGGTCTAAAGGACTCTTAATGACCATGTGTAAGCATTTCATGAACCACATTTTTGGCGGAGCGAGCTACTACGAAGATACTCTAACTACTCTCAGCGAGCTGAAATCATCCAACTTCACTGTAGCAATTGTGTCCAATACAACGTGGGGCAGCCCTGCCAATCTATGGAGGGAAGAGCTTCGGAGAAAGGGATTAGAAGAGTACATAGAGACAGCCGTATTCTGCAGAGATGTGGGATGGCGAAAACCAGCGAGACGAATCTTTGAATTTACAATTCGGAAGTTAAATACTACGGCTCAGAATTGCATCTTTGTAGGTGATAATCCAAGATGGGATGTCGCAGGTGCAAGAACCGTCGGAATAAGAGCAGTCCTTATCGATCGCAGAGACGAAGTGCCCGGCCTTGAAGAAGAAAAGATCAAGACCCTAGATGAATTGTGGAACCTTTTGTGAAGTACCAAAGGAGTTGAAAGCCTCCTTCTTCCTAGATCCTTTTTAGGTCCCTTCATTTATTTGTTGATTCATTTCCAGAGGTCAGCCCCCTGATTCTTCTCCCGACCGTTTCAATGAGATGTTCTTTATCATGTTTCCGCATATCGTTTAGGGCTGTGTAGTTTGAATCAAATTCGGCAATCCATTCTTTTGCATAGCGCCCTGTTTGGATATCCCTGAGTACATTCTTCATTGCATCCTTGACTTTCCCATTGATTATCACCTTACCCCTGGTTCTTCCACCATACTCGGCAGTACCACTCACGGAATTCCACATACCTTCAATGCCTTTGTGCCAGATCAAATCTACTATTAGTTTCAGCTCATAAAGACACTCGTAATACGCAAGTTCAGGCTGATAACCCGCTTCAACGAGAGTCTCAAAGCCGGCCTTGACAAGCTCTGTTACACCGCCGCAGAGGACAGCTTGCTCTCCAAAAAGATCCGTCTCAACTTCTTCCCTAAACGTAGTCTCGATGACTCCTGCTCTTGAGAAACCTACAGCTTTGCTTAAGGCTAGAGTCAATTCACGGGCTTTTCCAGTATAATCTTGATGTACCGCAAAAAGACCAGGTAATCCTGTTCCTTTCAAATAGGATTCTCTAACCGACTCGCCAGGTCCTTTCGGAGCGATCATTGTGACATCAACGTAATCTGGAGGAATAATCAGTTCAAAGTGTATATTGAAGCCATGACTGAAGCTAATGGCCTTCCCCCTTTTCAGATTGTTCCTTATTTGTGTATTGTATACTCCTGGCTGCTCCTCATCTGGTATCAGAATGTGGATAATATCCCCCATCTTTGTGGCTTCATCAATAGTAAAGACTTCGAAACCTTCTTCTTTCGCTTTCATCCATGAAGATCCACCTTCCCGAAGACCTAATATTATGTTGAAGTCACTGTCCCGGATGTTCAGGGCTTGTGCCCTGCCTTGGTTGCCATATCCTACTACTGCAATTGTCTTATCCATTAGAATCCGGTCATCGATATCTCTGTCTCTGTATATCTCTATCATTTATTCTAGACCTCCTTCTTTTGGATGACACGGTCACTGATCGCGAGATTAGCAGCGCGATACCTGATCCTGAATCCGTCAGATCGGGAACCTTTGAAATCTGGTCAAACCTTCACTCATCTTCTTGACGAGATAGTTGCTTGTTGCATATAAGATGTTAGCCCTCATTTATCAAGTTCCTTCTTAAGATCTAGTTTGGCACTCTGCGATCTGACGTCTGAATTCTAGAACAATACTGTGGGAGATTTCTTCGTTTTTCTGGCCTTTCGTATTTTTATGGCAGAGAAGGTTATTAAGTATATAGAAGTAATACTGTACTTCAGGAGGGTGATTCTATGGTTAAAATCGAGAAAAGAGACGGGAGAAGTGAAGATTTCGTTGCAGAAAAGGTTGTCGTCAGCGCCGTAAAGAGTGGAGCCTCTGCCGAAGTTGCTCGGAAGATGGCAGAGGAGATTGAGGGCAGAGTGAAAGAGGGTACGTCTACAAAAGAGATCAAAAGAATGGTCTTGGAAATGCTCAGGAAGAGAAACCCAGAGTGGGAAAAGAACTGGCTCATCTACGACAGGGCAGTCAAAAAAAGAACTGAATAAGCAATAGCAGGAAAAGCGAACAAAAAGGGGTGAATCGTATCTCGATTGACTTTCCGCTCTGGGAGCCGTCGGTGTTGGGGTTATCGGTCCAGTTATGAGATTCCGCAATATCTATTGAAGACCAGGTCCTCCTCCCCCCAAGTACGAATGAATCGATTATTTCCCTATACAGACTCACTCATCCTACTGTTTCTTAGGTTTGAATTCCTTTCCAATACTGAACGCTTGTCCAAGGTATTCGCCAATTCTCCAGTAGCGATCATCATAGACCGAGTATATGATCGGCTTGATTTTCTCTATATCAGGCAAATCCTTAGTAAGATATGTCTCTTCTGCATAGGCTTCCACGATCTCTCCTATGAAGATCTCATCTAATCCCCCGAAGAATAGGTTGACAACGAGCTTGCACTCGAGATTAATAGGACATTCCATTATCATGGGTGCCGTTTTGAGTCTCCCGTAGAACGTCTCAAAAATGGCTGATTTGTCTGCCCTGGACCCTGAGACTATGCCACAGTAATCTGTTGCCTCCACCATTTCTTCTGATGGAATATTGACGCTGAAAGTTTTGTTCTCATTGATTCCGATGTTTGTGTAGTGACTTCTGGCGGACGCGATCGATATCATAGGCGGTTTGGAGTTGACGATGCCGCAATATGCTATTGCCTCGTAGTTTGGTTTATTTTTCACATTTGCCCCAACAAGCGTAGTGGGCATAGGGTATAAGAAATTCCTAGCTCCGATTTCTTTTTTTCTCAAATTTCTTTCCTCCCTTTTCGCCTGAGATTTCTGCTTACGCCCTATCATCCTGAGCCCTAGAGAACCCAAATCTGTTTTCCCGAAGACTTTCCGTCCCGGGGTAACCAAAAGGAATCAGGGCTAAAGGCTTAACATGGTTGAGATCTGCGACTCCTTAAGAGTTTTTTGTTTTTCCAGAGGGAGAGTGATAAGGATTAAATCCATATTGTGTAGAATAGTATCATCATGAAAGAAGATAAGGAAATTGTCACAGTCGCAGTTCAAGGCGAAAGAGGTTCATATGGTGAAGCTACGGCCTTTCTCTTCTTCGGAAATCGAATCCGGTCGAGATCTTATGTATCCATCTCTGAAGTCTTTGAAGCTGTCGATGAGGGCAAAGCAGATTTTGGGGTAGTCCCTATTGAAAACTCTCTGGTTGGAAGTATCGGTGAAACATACGATTTGCTCATTGACTCCAGACTTCACGTCTATGGAGAAATAGAACTCAGAATTGAGCATTGTCTGATAGTCCGCCCGGGAACAGTACTGAGTGAGATTGAATCGATTTACTCACATCCCCAGATTCTGATTCAGTGCAGGAAATTCTTAGAGAACCTGAAATGCGAATTGATACCGACTTCGGATACGGCGGGCAGTGTAAGAATGATAAAAGATAAGGATCTTACGAAGGTCGGAGTAATTGCAGGTAAGTGGGCCGCAGAGACATACGGAATGGAGATTATCCGTGAAGGTATCGAGGACAATCCACACAACTACACCCGTTTCTTCATCTTATCTGAAAGCGACTCTCTTCCTTCTGGAAACGATAAGACATCAGTGATTTTCTCCATAAAAGATGCTCCAGGCTCTCTCCTAGATGTATTAAGAGAATTTGCAGTTAGAAACATAAATCTCACAAAAATAGAGTCAAGGCGAACGAAGAAGAGGCCTTGGGAGTATGACTTCTACATGGATTTTGATGGTCACAAAAATGACAAGAAATGTCAGGAGGCATTAAGAAACCTTGAAAAGAAATCCATCTTTATTAGAGTTCTGGGATCCTATCCAAAATCGTAATGACGCACAAAAATGAGGAGCGGTATTAGGAGGTTGAGAAACTGATAAAAGCAATCCTGTTTGACCTGTATTTGACTCTTATCGATATATCGGACGCAGATGTGGAGCACCTTTACAGGACCACATGGAAAACCCTTGGCAGTCTCGGCTATCAGACCGACTACAACAGAGTTGTGGAAGTCATTAAGAATGTGTACGAGAAGTGGAGAAACTATCGTATCAAGAACCACGTTGAAGTGAATCCCCGTCTTTGGTGGTTCGAAATACTGAACGAATTGAAGGTCAGAGCAAATAGCAAGATCGTGGAAGAAATTGTTCAAGCTAGGCATGAAGCTTTCAAGGAAAGAATCAAGCTTTATGATGATGTGGAAGAAAACTTGGTATTGCTGCGCCAAAATCCCTGGTACCTGGGTATAATATCTAATAGCTCAGATGGAGTTTTTGCCAGGGACGATATCAGACATCTTGGCATAGATTCGCATTTTGACTTGGTTGTTACCTCAGCAGATCTAAATTCACGCAAACCTGACGTGAGAATCTTCAAAAAGACTCTTGAAATATTGAATGTTGAGTCAAAAGATGCAGTTTTGATTGGTGATGACCTGCTCGTAGACATAAAAGGAGCTAAAGAAGTAGGAATGTTGACTGTCTATCTGGATAGATCCGGTCATGAAAGGTACGTTGACATTCAGCCAGACTTCCAGATTTCTAGTCTAAATCAGCTTCAAGAAGTTCTGGCAGGTTTGTAGAACAAGAAATAAAAGATCCTACGAATCTTCCTAAACTTGTGACCAGAAAAAGTAGTATTGCGGAGAATGTGTGTGCTAACAATCTTTGGCATTTCATGTTCAGTCTTGTGTTCCAGATTTGGTCTAAGTCAGCTTAACTGCGTTCATCTGCGTCTTCGTCTTCTCCTTCGGATTACTTCATCGCCCCGATAGATGTAGTAGGTTTTTCTTTTCCTTGTCTTTCTCCTGCCTATTTCGTCAACATGTAGAAAGATATCTTCAGCTGCTACGTCCGCATGCTTTTTCTTCGAGCCGGGTTTACCTATGTGTATTATGCTTTCTGCAAGCCAACGCGGTTTCTTATCCAACTTGATCGTCAGTTTCTTTGTCTTAAGGAAACCTTTACGAGCGTCAATGATTTCACCGCGCAGAACCACTGGTTCGCCGCTTTCTGTCCAAGTACCCTCGATCTCTGCGTCTACATCCCATTTTGCCCTGTCCTCATAACGCTTATACCAATCAATGGCCTTCTCCAACTCATCGCCGCTGAAATATTCTTTCGGACGAGACATTAGCTCACCCCAAACGGTTTTGTGTTGATTATCATAGTATTTGAATAAAAAGGTTTGTATTTCCTTTTTAAATAAGCACATCTTGTAGTAGATTTAGAGGCCGCAGAACAAAAGAGGCCTCAGATTTGCTTACGTAAGCTGATGGCACACGTTAAGTTTTTTAGCACGTATTTTCAAGCTGTTAGAAAACGGGGAAAAAAGATGTTCCTCATTATGCTAGCATCTGTGGGTGTCATTATTTTCTGGATTCCTACCACGTTATCTAACTGGACGGTGCTCATAAGTGGAACATATCCTGCAGGACCTGCGGGAGGACGGGGGCAAGAGTTCGAGCACAACAGACTTATGGCCATAAAGTATGTCATGTTTTCGATTATTGGTTTTACCAGGCTTGCACTTGCTATTGTCTTCATGGCCATAGTGCCGATATTCATTCTAATGTTGACTATTCCTCTGTATGTTTTGTACATTCTATCTGCCAGAATCGTCTTTTACGGTATCGGAGCCATTATTCACTCTGTTAGAAAGCTGGGAAGAAGATCGACCATAGCTTTTGGGGTATTGCTCATTGTTACGCCGGTCTTCTTTTTTGGGGTATTCAGCCAGATTCAGCAGGTTTCGAATGCATACTATTTCAGCAATAATTTCGTTGTTGCTCAGACCGGAAATCTGTTCGATTCTCAAATTTCACCGAATCTTGTTCGACTCATAACCCCTGAATTGGCTTGGTCAATCGCCGAACAAAGAATGGCTGAATTTGGCAGCAATATGGAAGTTAAATCGATCCACATAACAAAAAGGAACAGCACTCTTGTCTGGGTAGCGGCCATTGGCTCAACAAATGTAATAGCCGAAAACTATATCGCGGGATTAGTGGTGATCAGTGCGAACGATCCGACATCTTCTCCCGAGGTTTTGCATATTCAGTTTGGAATCGGTGAGAATCTATTTTGGACCGCGGATTCTGTTTTTGGAAGCTACCTAAGGGACCCTCAGTACCTGTACGGAAGAGCCTACATAACATGGCATGCTGGTCAACCTGTTCTTGTCCAGACAAGGTATGAGATTGGTTATGATCTGGTCTCTCGTGCCAAAGGAGTCATAGTGTATGATATAGAAGGAGCAAAGACAGGAGAGTATGCAGCAGATAGTATTCCAAGTTGGATTACCCAACCTTGGGACGAGTATTGGCTTGTTGATCACGTGTCTCGATGGGGAGACCTAAGAAGAGGCGATGGTTTTGACTTCTGGGCGGGAGGATTTCTATTTTTCATAGCACCTAGCAGAGATCGGGTTGTCATTTCCGAAACGCCTCGATTCATCGTCAACCCAGATACCAATGATGTTGACGCCCTCATTTTTGTCCATCCAGCGACCTCAGATAGAACACTCGCAGGAGTGTTTAAAGCAACAAGGAGTGGAATCTATTATCATGATTACAGATTTGAAAACTACATAAGTGGAATAACAGCAGAAGACCTGATAGAGAGTAAAGTCACTCAGCCGGCTCAAGGCAGATACTACGCTTCTATGCCAATGCTTTATCCACTAAGTATATCGCCTTCAGAAACCAGACTAGTGTGGTATGTACCACTATACTGGCAGGAGGGGGTCTATGCGGAGGGGGGATTCATCCCGGGAAATACGATCGCATTTGCTGGCTTGGGTCTCATTGACGCAAAGGATATTAGCTATGCTGTGCTGAAAACAGACATTGAGGGCATGGACGGTGAGGCTACCATAACAACAACTCAAAATGAATTCATCGCTCTATATAGCAAACTTACCAATCTAACGATAACAGTCACTGTAAGCAACGTTTCGAGCTATGAACTCGACGGAGATACTCATGTTGTCCTAGGTACGAACAATACGCAGTATCCCTATGTGGAAGGTGCTGCAGGAGATTTGACAGCTCTTGAATGGTATGAGCTGCTTCAGACAGTTCCTGGTGATACAGTCACGGCGACAATAATGAAGGTTGGAGACCTGTGGAGAATAATTCAGTTTGATAACCATGACATATAGCATTGCCATGAATATACCCAGACGTTGCTTCCTCGGAAGTGGAGATGATTACATGGATTTTGAAATGGGAAAGATGACGTGGTGTGAGGTTAAGGAATCGATAAGGAACGAAAAAGGAGTTATAGTTCCGATAGGGGCTTTGGAAGAGCACGGACCGCATCTTCCCTTGATTACTGATACGGCTTTGGCGTGGGGAGTTGCTAAACTTGCTGCAGAGAAGACTGGGTTTCTCGTTATGCCCCCTCTCTTCCTCGGAGTCTGCAGAACAACACGAACTTTTCCTGGAACGATTTCCATAGGATTCGTAACTCTGAAGAGACTCACAGAAGATATTTTGGAAGAGCTAGCTTCCCAAGGGTTTAAGAAGACTGTTTTGTTCTCATGGCATGCGGGAAAAAGTCATAGTGCAGCCTTAAGAGAGGCCACATTTGAAACCAAGTTAAGATACAAGGAATTGGATCTTTACTTAATAGTTAGTTCTGAGCTTTGGAGTGAGGTCGAAAAACTTCTTGAGACGAAACCTTTTCATGCAGGAGAGCTTGAAACATCATTAATGCTGGTTGTTCAACCTGAATTAGTGAAGATGGATAGGGCAGTAGAAGAGTACCCAACGGTCCCGCCCTACAGAATTAAGACTACAGGGAAACCTTGGATGCGATCTGGTGTTGTGGGAAATGCAACGTTAGCTTCTGCAGAAAAAGGAAAAGAGCTGCTTGAAATCATAGTAGACAAGCTTGTTGACATTCTAGAATCTTTCTAGTCAATCACTTCAGGTAGCCTTTTGCTTCTTTGGCCCACTTCTTCAATCTCTCCGCCGAGATTCCTGTTTCCTCTGCTATAATGTCGGTATCCATATTGACAAGATCTTCAAGGGATAATATTCCAAAATCAATCAGTTTTTTGGCAATAGCCGTTCCGAGACCTTTAAGTGCCGTAAGCATCTCGATTGCCTCAGCCTCTATTTCTTCTTCACCGATCTCTTTTTCAGCTTTGACCTCTTCTTTTCCGGGCCTTCTCTTTGGTGGCTTCTTTTTGGGTTTTCTTTTGACTCTTTTCTCGGGCTTCTTTGCCGGCTTCTTTGTCTCTTCTTCTTCCCTCTCTACCTTCTCAGCCTTCCTGATCTTTCTCGGCTTCTTCTCCTTTTTCGGCTTCGCCTTCAGTCTCGGTTTTCTGACTTTCTTTTCGCCTTCGGTTTCCAGAGTCTCCTTTATTCTCTTTAGATATTCTTTCAGTCGATCTATATTTGCTTCGTTGACAGTTTTCCTTCTTCTGTCAATGGGGATAGTCATCCATTTGGCTTCATTAACAGTAATATCTGCTTTCTGAAGTTCAGTCAGGCTAAACCCTCGGCCCAGTCTCTTGTTATCTCTGTCGGCCGGAGACTTAACAAAAGGTCTCAGAGTATCCTTCATTCTACACACCTTTGAAAGCTAAACCGTTATGACTCACTAAATCATGCACTATAAAAAGCTTATCAAATCAGCTTTATTCGTAATCCCCTTTTCTGTTTTGTTGCATTTTCGTAGACAAGCCAAGCGGCAGCGGCATCTTGAATTGCCAATCCAACACTCTTAAAAACGGTTATCTCCTTTGAATCCTCCCTTCCTTTCTTCTTGCCCGTGATGATTTCCCCAAGTTCAGCATAAATGTGCTTTTCACTAATTTCTTTCTGCCTTATTGGAATCATGATGTCACCTGCTTCTGCCAATGCTGCTTCTCTAGAATCAACGACGATTTTGGATTTCCTTATGGTTTTTGTGTCAAGCTCTCTTGTTCCAGGAGTAAAGGCTCCGATAGCATTTATGTGGGTGCCTTCCTTGAGCCAGTCTCCATCAAGAACTGGCACTGTGGATGTAGAGGCAGTGCAAATAATATCAGCCCCCTTAATAGCTTCCCTACTATTCCTTACAGGCTCGACAGATATGCCGAGACTTTGAGACATTTCCATGGCAAAACTACTACTTGCTCTTGGCCGAATATCATACACCTTTGCTTTCTCGATATTCCTCACCGCGCACAAAGCCTGAAGCTGGGTTCTAGCTTGTGTGCCTGCCCCAATAATAGCGGCTACCGAGGCGTCTTTTCTGGCCAGATGTTTTGTGGCAACACCGCTTGCAGCTCCAGTTCTTATTGCCGTAAGATAGGCACCGTCCATGATTGCCAGGGGAGTCCCTGTCTTGGGGTCAATCAGAATAACTAATGCAGAGACTGTAGGGAGCTTATGTTTGATAGGATTATTCGGGTACACCGAAACTGTCTTTAAAGCCAGACTTCCCATGCCAGAAAGATACGACGGCATAAACAAGACTACCCCGTCATGCCTTTCCGACTCAATTGACTGCCTCAGTGGGAGGACTGTTGTTTTATTTGTCAGCTCAGTAAAGGCCTTTTCAATCATTTTTATAGCTTCATTCATGTCCAGGAGGAATTTCACGTCCGCTTGAGTTAGAATAACCACCATAAGAATCCCTCTGAACCTTCCTTCTAATCAGGCTGTTATTGAATTCGGTTGTTAATGAGGTCTCTTAGCCATTTCCAGCCGGTTCATGCTGTCTTCTATTATTCCCAAAGATACCTTTTGCTGATCAATTGTGATTGCCATTTTTGGCGATAAATAGGCTATTTTTGCCAGTTCGAAGATATTCGGAAAACGCTTGTCGTAATCTTCTTCCCAACGAATGTGGTCCTCAACCGTCAGATGATTTTCAAACAGAAGCGTGTTGTATCTTCCTAAGCTAATCCTTAGAGCAATAGGAATGTGAGGATCTGCCTTTAGTTCCTCCAATGCCTTCTTATTCTCTCTGATCGCTGCCAACACATACACTAACAGATAGTTGGGAGGGACGAAGAAATTGGGGAATCTGCAGATAGGAGGCAAGATGACTCCTTCGTTTGTCAAGTGGGATATCCTCCTGAAAACTGTTTTCCGGTGGATTCCCAGCGTTTTCGATAGATAGCTTTCATTGACTCCTATGCCTTCGCCTCGAATTAGGGTTCCCAATACCTGAATGCTCGTTTCATCAAACCGAAAACCGTTAATCTCCAGCTCTCCTTTTTCGCTGAATCTTTCTTCTATCAGTTTTATGGCAGCATTAGGTGAATATTTCATCATTCTTTTGGTAGTAAAAAACGAGGGAAACGAAGGCTTTCTAGTTGCTCTCGACGGGATCTTGTTCTCCTCGACGAGCGATTCCCTCCATACCATGTATTGATGAATATCCTTGTGGAATTGAAAAAGAATGGTATTGTGTTCTTCTGATTTGAACTTGAAAGCAGCGAAAATGTGTTTATCATTTACAATCCAATCATGAATCTTCTTTTCGTTTGGCAGATCTGCGCGGACAACAACCAGAAGCGGATATACTTCGTATAATCCCATGAATGGGCATATCGGTCTGTCGAGTATTCTTTGAGAGAAAAGCGCCTCAACTCTGTTTCTTATAGTATTTCTATGTCGCCCAAGCTTTTTTGAAAGATAGCTGAGATTGACATTTACGCCTCTGCCGGAGCACAGTTCCTTTAATAGTAGCAGGTTTAACTTGTTTCTTAGCAATTCTTTCATGAGCGTGCATATATTTTGCTAATTTTATATATTTTTCTGTGCCAAAAATTCCTATTACTGACAAAGGATGACCGAGTTCATTATGTTTTATTTATCATAGATTTTTATACAAAATTGCTAATCTTGTTTAACTGCTACTGCAATATTGTTGTAGGGAACCTTGAGACCAAAATGTGTCAAGACCTCGACTTGAAGCAAATGATTTATAAACATAAAGTATATATCCAACTTTCCCTTCAAGCCAATCTTAATCAAAATAACCTGGAGGAAGTAAGATGTCTAGAAGTAAAATAGATCCATATGATGTTGCCCTGGAGCAGCTAGAAATAGCCGCTAATATGCTAAAACTGGAACCGTGGATACATGAAAATCTTAAACAGCCAAAGAGAATATTGACAGTATCTGTTCCTGTGAAAATGGACAGCGGCGACGTAAAGGTCTTCACGGGCTATAGAGTGCAACACAACGATGCCCGGGGTCCACACAAAGGGGGAATCAGATATCATCCAGATGTGACACTCAGTGAAGTCAAGGCTTTAGCGATGTGGATGACCTGGAAATGTGCGGTTTTGGATGTTCCACTTGGGGGAGGAAAAGGAGGAATAATCTGCAATCCAAAGCAAATGTCTCAGAGCGAAATTGAGCGAATGAGCAGACGATACTTCTACATGATCATGGATATAATAGGTCCGCGCAGAGACATCCCAGCACCAGACGTTTACACAAATCCACAGACCATGGCGTGGATGATGGACACCTACAGCATGGTTAAGAGAAAGCCCGTTTTTGAGATCATCACAGGAAAGCCCCTTACCGTACAAGGATCAGAAGGAAGAAATGAGGCAACTTCGCGTGGCGCTTTATTCTGTACAAGGGAAGCAGTTAGAAGGACCATGAATTCAGGTCTAAAAGGTTTGAAAGCGTCTGTCCAGGGCTATGGAAATGTTGGATGGAATGCTGCCAAGCTACTACATGAAGAGGGCGTCAAGATTTTGGCAGTCAGCGACTCCAGAGGCGGAATATTCAATGCCGATGGTCTTGACCCTGTAAAAGTCTACGAACATAAGAAGGAAACTGGCTCCGTCGTGGACTTCCCTGGCACTGACAGAATTACAAACGAAGAAGTCCTTGAAGTAGATTGCGACGTCCTAGTTCCGGCTGCCCTTGAGAATCAAATAACGAAAGCAAATGCAGACAGAATCAAGGCAAAGGTGGTTGTTGAGGGAGCCAATGGACCCACATCACCAGAAGCCGACCAGATACTCCATGAACGCGAAGCTTTAGTCGTTCCAGATATTCTGGCAAATGCCGGCGGTGTAACGGTTAGCTACTTTGAATGGGTACAAAACCTATACCGGGAGTACTGGCCTGAGGACCAAGTCAACGCTAAGCTCGAGGCAAAGATCGTAAAATCGTTCAATGACACATATGAAATCCTTCAAAATCATAAGGTTAACATGAGGACAGCTGCCTTAATGCTAGGTGTTGGGAGAGTAGCGGAAGCAATGAAAACACGTGGGATCTGGCCATGAATTGAAATTCACTCATGAAAGAATTCGTTTTGGAGATCTAATTTTATCTCCGAATTCCCTTTTGGGCCCAATTCTCATTCAGATGCCGGAATATCAGAAGATAGCAGGAAAGAGCGCAATAGGCAAAGAGATATATTTTAATGTTAGACGTTAAATACTACATTCAGTAGACTTCGACGATTGAGCCTGTACCACTGATCAGTCTTTGAAGGTTTGATCATGTTTAAAATATTGGAAAATGAAGAACTCGCTCCCGGAGTCAAGAAATTCACAATAATGGCACCCAGAATTGCCAAGAGAGCCATAGCGGGCCAATTCTTCATCTTAAGAATAGATGAGAGAGGAGAACGAATCCCTCTTACTCTCTATAAATGGAATCCAACCAAGGGCACGATCTCCTTCATTTTTAAAGAAGTAGGATTAACAACCAAGAGACTAGGCATGTTAAAGGAAGGGAATTATATTCTGGATGTTGTCGGTCCTCTAGGTCATGTTCCCGAGTTGAAGCATTATGGTGAAGTCGCGGTCGTGGCTGGGGGAGTAGGAATCGCATCTGCATACCCCAGAATTGAAGCATTAAGATCCGTGAACAACCGATTAGTCGCAATATACGGTGCAAAAACCGCATCAGAACTTATTCTCGTTGATGAGCTGAAAGCCGTAACTGATGAGCTTATCATTTGCACAGATGATGGATCAGAGGGATTGAAAGGTTTTACTTCTCAGATCCTCGAGGGATTACTGATTAAAGGGAGGAAATTCGACCTCGTGTTCGCGGTCGGACCTGCACTCATGATGCGAGCCGTTGCTGAAGTTACGAGGTCTCGCAATGTGAAGACGCTAGTGAGTCTTAACCCGATAATGGTTGATGGAACGGGCATGTGTGGAACCTGTAGAGTATCAGTAGGTGGGGAGACTAAATTCGGCTGCGTGGACGGCCCGGAGTTTGATGCGCACGAAGTAGACTTTAATGAGCTCCTAGCCCGGCTGCGGGCGTATTACAAGGAGGAGCAGTTAGCTTTGGAAGACTCCGAGAGAAGATCAGAAGGTGAGACTCATGACTAGCAAGTCAACCAAAAAAATCCTACCTCAACCTATGCCCAAACTCTCGGTTGAGAAGAGAAGAGTTTCCTTTGAGGAAGTAGCTTTGGGCTACGATTGGGATAGCGCTATCCTAGAAGCAACAAGATGCCTGCAATGCAAAGATGCCCCCTGCATCGGCGGATGTCCTGCTGGAATAGATATTCCTCGATTCATTCGATGCATACAAGAAGATAATCCTG
>JBHLPL010000113.1:0-1145 GCA_048939465.1 Promethearchaeota archaeon
CGCACCCCGAGTCCATAGCCTCCTATAAAATCACGTGCGAGATCCTCATCAAGCTTCTCCTGTGCAATCTCTCCAGTGGATAGATCCACAAAACCGATCCTTCCCATGTACCCTCTTGTCATATTCTATTCCTCCATTGTCTGTTGATATTTTTCTCTTTGAGGTCCATCAGCTCCCCTAGGATAGAAGCCCCTCCATTTCACCAAGAATCTGATCGTATCTTCATCGGACTTGTTTTACACGGACTTGAACGTCCAGGATGTTACCATGGGAACATATGTGCACAAGGTGCATAAAGGTTACCGAGGGTATTAAATAGGCATATAGCTTTACAGATTGTCAATGTTTTTGTTGTGGAATAGAAAAAAAATCTTGGAAAAGGATGGAGGCGATAAGAAGCCCTCAACCGTCGTGTGTCTTGTCAACCTGAGTCTACCCCTCTTTCCTTCATATAGCGCTAGCCCCTCCATCCACCATTATTGTCTGTCCGGTAATAAAATTCGAGGCCTCGGAGCAAAGGAATAATGTTGGATGTACCACCTCTATTGGTTCAGCTATCCTCCCAAGGGGGATAGCGTTAACTATCTGATCATAGAGATCCTTATTTGACCAGAAGGGTTGGCTGAATTTCGTTCTCACCATACTCGGGGCGACAGCATTAACCTGAATGTTGAATGGTGCCAATTCAAGTGCAAGCACCTTGGTCATCATCTCAATTCCAGCCTTTGCAATGCCATAGATCCCCATGGCAGCCGAAGCCCTTCTTCCAGCTATGGAAGATATACTCACAATCTTGCCTTTTTTCTGATCCCTCATTATTTTTCCGGCCTTTCTCGAACATAGAAAGGTACCGCTCAGATTTGAATCAATGATCTTTTGCCACAATGGAAGATCGGCGTCAACAAGTGCGGTCACTATGTTCATACCAACATTGTTTATGAGCACATCAAGTCTTCCAAAGTTCTCGATTGTCTTAGTGAAGAGACTTTCAACATCTTCCTCCTTTGCGATATGTGTCTGAATAGCCAAAAGATCCTCGCCGGCATTGAGCTCAGATGTTGCAGCGTCAAGGCCTTCCTGTTTCCTGCCGCAAATAACCACATTGGCATCTTCCTCTAGCAGCATCTGGGCAATGCGGAACCCGA
>JBHLPL010000113.1:1155-6050 GCA_048939465.1 Promethearchaeota archaeon
TCCGGTTTCCTGCCGCATATCAAGACGTTTGACTTATGTTCAAGAAGCAATCTTGCTAATTCCAATCCAATTCCCCTACTTCCACCTGTAACTACTACAACCTTTCCTTCAAGATTGTACCAGATTTTGCCCATGCCTTTTATCCTCCCTTAGTTATTTGATAACCTTCAGAGGTTGTGGTGTCATTGGCCGCCTCATAGTCGGCCAATCCCGTGATCGCCTTGACGGAATTGGGCTCTCTAATGCTTTATTGAGTACCGAGAAATTTTCCACAACCTTTGAGCGTTACTTATAGATTAGCCACACAGTCCTGTCAAACAGTTTCAAATGCGCGATGCAGAATACCTCACCGCTGCCAATCATATATTTCAGGCGGAGAAAGTATAGACTTATATGAGCATACCAAGGTTTTTTGGGCTTTCATTTTTCCACAATGGTAGCAGTAAGCATAGGTTTTTGAACAGGCGGCCCAGGCACAATATACGGGATCTCTGGCAATAAAAAAGGCCATTGCTAATCCTATATATTCATAATTTATATAAATTCTGGATAATTCTTAAAAAATACTTGAAAAATATGATTATATATGTATAATTATCTATAATGTTGTAAGGAAGCTATGCTGAAAAAGGGCTGAGATAGTAGCTTTCTCAAAGACCTTGACACTCTGTGAGGTGTGAGGGAAAAATTTTTACCATATGCTCATAAGTTGGGGGATGATCATGGCCGAGGATAATGGCAATGCAAAAGATCTCAACGGGGGTGAGGATGAAGAGCTCCTTGATTTTGACTTTGGTGAAGATCTTTTTCGCGAAGAGGAAGAAGTGAAACACAGAGAATCAGTGCAAGAAGACGAAATTATAGATCTTGTTGATGTAGCTGAAGAGGGCAGGGCACCTGAATCGGTTGGGGAAGATATAGAAGGCCTGGAAGAACTTTTAGCAGCAGAAGAAGAAGAAGTCCCAAAAGAAGCACAGCATCCATCTAGAGCGGACACAGTTCCAATAAAAAAGATGGAGGAGAGTTTTTTTGCAGAGGAACCAGAACCTTCTATAGATTCAGAAAAAGAGATTGACCTGGATGAAGGAATCGAAGAAATACTCTCTGAAGATGAGAAACAAACTGCGGAGGATGTTCTGCCAGATAAGGGTGAGGTGAAAGAAGAGCTTTTTCAACCAGATCAGCGGGAGGTTGTCTCTCAGTACCCATCCGGTCAGGAAGAAGCTGGTAAAGAAACGGCTCCTACGGAAGAGGCGCAGGAGACTTTTCTTGCAGAGGAACCAGAACCTTCTATAGATTTAGAAAAAGAGATTGACGTGGATGAAGCACTCGAAGAAATCAAGGGATTAGTCTCCGAAGAGGATATAGGGAAGTTGAAAGAGCCATCATTGGAGGAGGTAATTGAAAAAGACGTTCCAGATAAGGAGGAGGCAATCAAAGAAGAGGCTCCGCCAATCTCAGAAGAAGAGATCGAGGCTCTTATAACAAAGGTAGTAAGCGAGGTCTTAGAAAAGGTGGCCAGAAAGATCATATTTGAGGTGGCTGAGAAGATAATCAGGGAGGAGATAGATGCCTTAAAGAAGATTATCATGCCTAATGATTGATATAGATTAATTCTGTTTGAACTAAATGGGCACAAAGCCACTAAGTGAAATATCCCTGAGATGCCATTGTGGCCTTTTGAGTATGTTTATTTCCATCTATTTTGACCTAAAATCCACTCAAATTTCCCCAGGGAATCGAACAACCTCCGCCCCACAATTCCCTATTTCCTTCACCGCCAGCTGACAAAACACTCTCTTTACCCAAAACAGCCTTGAGCAAAAATGGGTACGCAAAATCAGGCCATAACCACCTTCACCAACTGAAAGATAGTGATCAATGCAGCTGAAGATATGAAAGTCGTATCAAAATATTTCTGGTGGGCCGCAAATTGCAGATACAATAGCAGATATCTCAGGTTCGGATAACGCTCAGGATCAGCTGCACAAAAAGCCGTCGAAGGTTTTTCGAATTGGCATAAAATCGCGCCGGCTTCTTGTGTCAGCCTGAATCCTATTGTTATGTTTTTGCTTCGATAATCAATCCTGGTGTCATTTGGTAAGCGCTAAGATCTATTTTGTGAGAATTATCGAAGTAACGATTTTGATCACAGAAAAAATTGTGGTAGTTGGCTGACCATGCATACTTGCTCCAGTATGGAGGTTCATCTCTGAACTCGTTGAGTTTTTCCTCTATGGATCTCTTGTGCCGCAAAAGCTCATCGTAGAATGGTCCGTGTTCGTCTTCAGCAATCAGGATCGAATCCAAATAGTTCAAAAAATACTGTCCGTCTGCATCACGATAAACCTCACGAACTTGTGGAGCCCAAGCCTTGTCTCGATAGTATTCCAGATGGAGATTCACTGATGCTTTAGCAGTAGCAGTTAGCACGATTCGCGGGTCCCGTGCCTGTTCCTGCTCTGCGTCATAAGCATCTAACAGGCCATTTCCAAATACGACATAATCATCAATATATAGGTCTCCAATAGAGATCGCGCCGCGAATAAAGAAGCCCCTGTTTACCATTCCAAGTTGGAAAAGAGACAGCTTCATGAAAATGCTACCTAGTTCCGATTCAGCATCCTCTTGGATTGGATACCCGATGACGATGTTGTCCGTAAATGTTCTAATTTTAAAAATATGTTTACCATTCAATGGCTCGAAATATGGTTTTCCCTCTTTGTCCTCGTCTCGGAGATAATGCGTTAGTTCCCGCAAAGTGCTATGCAAGCGAGACAACAATTCTTCTTCGGCTTTGTGACCGGCAGCCCGCCTAATTATTCCTTGATATCCAAGTATGTCAATGAATGCTACTACCGAGTTTCGTAGTGTAGGAGCTTCACCCTCGACTGTATAAGGATTGTGCTCGTCGCTCATTTATCCGAACTTTCCTATGGAGACATAACGACTGAGCTCACCTGCAGGCGAAACAGCAAAGCTGTAAGCCTGTCGGCAGCTAGTGGGCCGATTAGCTCTTAGCTTGATATGGGCTGCCGTTTCTTTCAAATAAAGTACCTCAGAATTGAAAAAACTGCGAACAGGAGTGCCCCAGAACCGAACAGAACGGTCTGAATTGTAAGGAGTGGCCAACTTCTACTATCGAGTGTCTTAACAAGTGCTCTGAGCTCTTCAATATTTGTTCTGTTCCCCGTCTCTCGCTGACGAGCAATCTGTGTTGTATTTCGGAATGAGCGGAGCCTATTCCATGCAACATAGCAACCAAACGCAATAGAGAGAAAGACGGATAAGACTGAAAGAAATGCAAGCCATTTCTCAGCGCTGGATAGTGTTAGCTTTTCTTCAAAAGGTAGTTTCGCCTCGAAGACTAGGAGAGCGGTAGCTAGACCTATAAACAAGTTGTTCACGAATCCAAGTTGTTCGATTGTTCTACCCTGCCATCGAATGAAAGATTCATTGCTTCTTTGAGGCATGCAATTTCGCTCCCTTCTTGGTTTTATTATTCACCGTGGTGGATAGCGGCCCAACGAGCGAACGCAGCGGCGCGGATTATCGCGTCCGCTGCAGTGAGGTTAGACAGCGCTACTCGATGCCCTCTGCGGCTTCGAGAGATCGTTGTTGAAGGTAATCACGAAGTCGTTGTACCTCGAGAAGCCAGTCTGGACTACCAATACTCTCGTGGAACGCTAGCACACGTCCCAGATCCTCTTTTAGTTTGCCGGGATCAGGAGCCCAAGATATGTCTATTTCGAGGTACTGGCGGAGTTCTTTTAGCAGGGATTCTCTAGACTCTGGCGAAATCTCGAGCCAGTGGTGACCGGGAAGTAGTAAATCAATGCTCTTCCATAGCGCCAAGTAGCACTCTGTTAACCTAATATAATCAGCACCCATTGTGGAGACCTCTTTATATAATTATGACCTCGAATTCTGCTATCTTAAGGTCAGTTATTAGGTACTCGTCAGGGTATTGATGGCCCCCCGAGTATCTTCCCGCAACGGCACCAAGATCTATTTTCCAGACCTGGGGAGTGAACTCAGTGATGGGCGCATTACTTATGGCTTTGAGAAGCGAGCCGATCTCGGAACCGCGGCCCTGATTCCGGAGTTCTTTGGCAGCGCCTCGCATTATGTTGGTTCGTACGTCCTTTACCTTGGCGTTATTGACCCCGCCCTGCGCAACGGCACGATCCAGCGTCATGAATAGCCACATCGGATTGGAATCGTCACCGTTTCGCATTGCGTTGAACGTAGTTGCAAACCAGCAGTAATATGCTCCTGGGTGCAAGTAATCATTCACCGTCCGCGCAATCCAAGTTTGGCATGCGAAGCCAAAGGACGCCCCATGACCGGGATATGACGGCATAGATACCATAGCGACTCCTCCTTGCAAAAGCTCCGTGTACCATAGAAATCACCTGCCTTGCGGAGTGACAAAGCCGCAAAGCAAGGTCAGGCCGATTGACTTGTTGCGAATTATTTTATTCTAATTTTAAGAAAACGGGTGCCGTACCGTCTTTTTGTACTTCCCAATATTTTTTGTTTTCTGGAATCAACTTGCTATTTTCTGTAGTAGAAAACTTGAATATTTCAGATTCAATTTCTTTGAAAACATGTTCCTCTACAATTTTTAAATCACATCTCTCCATATTAAATCCCACCTGGTATTTCATCACTCCAGGAGACATTACGTTCTTTTAATTGCTTTTTATATGGATAATGCCACTTCTTTCTTCCCTCAGGTAGTGCTTTTATTTCTTTAGATTTTAGTGATAAGCCCTCTATTCTTAACAAGTAATCATTTTTCAATTTATATTTGCGGTGAGAAGCTTTTCCAACGCTTTCAATTATTCCGACTTCTTCACAAGCTCTTAAAAATCCTGAAAGTCTATTTTGGT
>JBHLPL010000114.1:0-6043 GCA_048939465.1 Promethearchaeota archaeon
AGAATTCAATCTTCTTTCGGGTATCATTAACGTATGGGTTTGTATCATTATATGTCTCCCAGAAACCGGATGAGTTATCGGCTCCACTTAGGATAGTCATGATGGTAGGGGTTCCTGTCAGAGTTATATTGACATAAACTACGCCAGGTTCAAAGCCAGGCTTCAATAAATAGACCTTGGCTGTGTAGTTACCTCCAGTCATTCCTGTGGTGAAAAGCTCTATAGTGTAATTACCTCCGCTGTTCCACGCGAAGTCAGGCTCTCCTCCTTCCCATGGGCTTTGAGTGTCATTATCCAAGGCTGCCACTTGACTCAGATTAGTTATTCCTTGGGATGGAATTAAATCTGTTCGGTTATATTGGACATCAAAAAAGGCGGAATTACCGACTATTGTGTAGCCAGGTTGACTAAGGACCTCAGCATCTGTGGAGACGTATCCGTAGACTAAAAGTCGTCCATTTTGGTCGCTCTCTGAAATGCCTAATCCGTTATTTGGTCCGGCTTTTCCCACCATTAACTCTGTTAAGCTATCGTTATCCGCGTCCCAGCACGTAATGTGGTTAAAAGGTCCTGCCTGCGTTCCAATCCACCCAATTTGCGGGTCTTCCAGTTCTAGGCTGGTCTGAAGGGGATCCCACTCGTATACGGAAAGATTACCTTCAATCGTGGTTGAAATCAGCTCATTCCTGATGTCATCATCCGAATCTATTATCTTAAGACCCCAGACATGTGAAGAACCCCCAATGGATAGACTCTCAAGCAGATCATAATCGTTCTCAGCAACACTTACCAAGACTTTGATAACTCCAGTGTCTTCACCCACAACTAGCTCATTTTTGCCATCTTCATTGACGTCTCCGACCGCCACGCCATAGCTGGTTCCTACGTTATTCTGCAGTTGTGGGTCATTATCAGAATCCCATTCTTCAACATACGTAGAACCGTTGACAACTATTATCCTCCCATCTATGTGAGCTACAATCTCCTTCTTTCCATCGTTATCAGGATCCCCTATGACAGCTGTATAGCTTACCTCATTTTGATACAACTTAGGCTGAACTTTGTTCCGAGTCTTTGTGTTTGATCTGCTCCAATCTCCAGGATAATCTTGAAAAAGGGTCTCGCTTAATACATATATCTCCCCATCATGAGATGTGCTTTCACCGTACGCCGGGAGGCCACTGACAAATATTATTTCATTTTCACCGTCGTCATCTAGATCCTCAACAATTATGGTTGTAACAATTCTATCTTCCTCCCACAGCTCTATGTCCTGTTTGAAGACAAAACCCGAACCGTTCCATTCTAGGATCGTTACGTGACCTAGATTGCCTACCAGTACATCTTGTGAAGAGGGGTTCTTGTTTATTTCGCCTAAAGCAATTGAGTAGATTCCGGTTTGGTCCGCACCGAGTTTAAGATTAAGAGACCCTATACTAACGTTCAAAACATGACTGTACTGGTTATCGCTTCCATTATAGATGTACAGCTTTCCACTATCGGAACCGGTCAATATCTCAAAAGCCCCATCATTACCCAAGTCTCCCACCAGCACAGGAATGGCGGCATTATGGATTGTGGAGGGGTTGCTCAGGCTCTGATTGAACTCTAGATAAGTAGGAATATAATAAGACGATAGGGTTTGACCTGTAATCTGAGAGGAAGGAGTAGCAGATACGCTGGAAGAGATAAGCACTATTGAGAGGACAAGTAGTCCTATTGATGGTATTTTTTTCGAGAGTCTCATCTTTCGTCCCTCTTAGCCCCTCAAACGAATTCGGCGCTGAGATGAATCGCCTTTTCTCAGTCCTTTATAAACCCTTTCCTCCGAGATGTTACCCGCGTATTATAATCTTGAAAAACACAAATAAATATCTTTTTTTTTTGATTTAGGTACACCAACACAGTGGGTCTTGTTACGTCAAACTGGATACTATAAATCTGGTTGATCTAGGCGATATCTTGAAATTCAGCAATCCATAAAGATTCTTAAGCTTCGTTTACCTGAGAACACCTTAGAAATCTTCACGTGGAGACTCGATTATGGCCCTAATAGAAATGAAGAACCTAACGTTTACCTATGCGAATAGCAGTCAACCTGCCATTCGCGACATAGACTTGGCAGTTGACAAAGGCGAATTCGTCCTGGTAACAGGTCCGACGGGGTGCGGTAAGACCACGTTCTGTCGTTGCCTAAATGGCCTTATTCCTCACTTCCATGCAGGACAGCTAAAGGGAGAAGTCTTTGTGGACGGCCTTAATACTGCCGACCATCAAGTCTATGAACTGGCACAAAAGGTTGGGCTCGTCTTCCAGAATCCGGAAAATCAGTTGGTCGCCCTAAATGCCCGGCGAGAGCTTGCCTTTGCCCCAGAGAATCTAGGCCTGCCCAGAGAGGAAATTGAGAAACGCGTTGAAGAAACGCTTGACGTTGTTGACATTCAAGACTTGAGTGAAAAGGCGCCTTATGAAATGTCTGGGGGAGAGCAACAACAGGTTGCTATCGCCTCCCTCCTTACGCTGAAGCCCAAGATTCTTGTTCTAGATGAGCCGACATCAAATCTTGATCCGGTAAGCGCAAAGCATATTCTGGAACTTCTGAACGGATTGAACAGACGCTCCGGAATAACGATAATTCTTATCGAACATCGTCTGGAGATGGTCTCAAAGTATGCTGATCGCGCAATCATTCTAGATAGAGGTAGAGCAGTTTTGGATGGCAACCCTAGGGAAGTCTTCTCAACAGATTTGGTTGAAGAGCTGGGCATAGGAGTTCCAAAAATTGCCCAGCTTTTCAAGATTTTGAAGCGAAAAGGCCTCGATATGAACATTCCTCTATCCGTGGAAGAGGCAAGAGACATGTTACTGAGGTTAATCTGAAATGATCCAGACAGAAGACCTATGGTATACTTACCCCAATGGCGCTCAGGCCCTAAAAGGGATATCACTAGAGATTCGTGACGGTGAGGTTGTAACGGTACTTGGTGAAAATGGTGCAGGAAAGACCACTCTTATGAAGCATTTCAATGGACTGCTTAGGCCTCAGCAAGGTAGGGTTCTGATTGACGGTATAGACACCCGAACCATGTCTGTTGCGCAGCTAGCCAGAACGGTTGCCTTCGTTTTTCAGAACGCAGATTATCAGCTCTTCAGCGAAACCGTTGAGAAAGAGCTATTATTTACCCTGAGAAATCTTGGTTTTGATGAAAATGCCGCCGGAGAGCGGATTGACAAAACTCTAAAACTCCTTGATTTGGAGGGCTACCAGAGCAGGTCTCCCTTTGCGCTAAGTGGTGGCGAGCGAAAGAGAGTTGCGCTGGCTTCCGTTATATGCGCCGATCCAAAGATGCTGATATTAGACGAACCGACGATAGGCCAGGATGCTTCTCAGAAAAGAAGACTGGCCCAGTTAATTGAGGAGTTCGGGGGGGCAGGAAGGACGATTTTCGTTGTAACGCACGATGTTGAGTTTGCTGTTCGGAACTTTCCCAGAGCAATCATTATGGCAGGCGGTCGTATTGTTGCAGATGGCCCTTCAAAGAAGGTTTTAACAAAATCAAACATTTTAGATGTTGCAGGTCTTCTACCTCCGCAGATAACTGAGCTCTCCTTGAAGCTGAATGAAGTAAAGAAAACCTTTCCGAAGAATCTAACTACACCGGATGAACTGGCCTCATACATACTCCAAAATATGGGGGGAAGACAATGAGCGAAAGAGCGATTTCTCTATTTGAAGCTTTCAGATTCAAGAGAAAAAATACCCCCATACATAACCTAGACCCCAGGGCAAAGCTCTATCTTGCGATTATTGCCTCAGCGATTAGTCTAATATTTGCAGAGCTTGTACTCCTTGTTATCCTCCTGCTGTCCCTTATTCCCATAATTGCTGTGGCCGGATCCATAAGGGAATGGGCGAAAAGCATGCGCGGATTGGTCATATTTATGGTCTTCATCGCAGTCATAAACACAATCTTCACAACGATTACCTTTGCCGTAGCAATGGTTACCCGTCTGGTGGCATTGATGACGGCATTTTCAATATTTTTCCTAACAGTCCATCCGGACGATCTGGCTCAGGCTCTTATCCAGATGCGAATCCCCTTTAGTTTTGCTTTCGCCATGAGCATGGCAATACGATACGTACCCACAATAGCACAGGAGGCGCAAACCATAAGAGAAGCTCAAATGTCTCGAGGCTTAGAGCTAGAACGGGGAAATATCATCAAACGCATCAGGAATTTCATTCCGATAATTGTGCCGCTCATCATAGGCTCGATAAGAAGAGCATTGTCGGTTGCCGAAAGCCTTGAAAGCCGAGCTTTTGGCTCCACAAAAAACAGGACTTATCTATACCCCCTTAAAATGGGAGTAAAGGATTATGCAGTAATCGTCATCTTAACGTTTATTCTAATAGGCCTAGTTTACATACGGTTCTTTGTGGGTTTGCCATCATGGGCGTATTGGACGCTACCCTTCTAATCAATCACAATACTTTTTAACTTCTCAACGTAAATATCCAGAGGTTGGTGAGTCCCTTGGTCGTGTATCTCTCACCTAGCTGGAATCAAATATATTCTATGTTACTGGAGCTTTCTGAAAAAATCCACGGGAGTAACTTCAAGCCAGACATTATTCTGGGAATAGCAAGAGGCGGATGGGTAGTCGGTAGAATAATGTCTGATCTCCTCTCAAATAAGCATACTGCCAACCTGAAAATCGAATTCTACACAGACATTGCAAAAACTGCAAAAACACCAAAAATAACCCAACCCGTCTCAACTGACGTAAAAGACAAACGTGTACTGGTTTGTGATGATGTATCAGATACTGGAAAGAGTTTGGCAGTCGCTGTGGAATACCTAAAGGAAAAGGCTACAAAGGAGACAAAGGTTGCCTGCCTTCACAAAAAATCATGGTCCATCTTTACGCCCGACTTCTACATTGCCGATACAGATGACTGGGTAATCTATCCTTGGGAGGTAAAGGAAACCATAGATATGATCGTGAAAAGAATGAAAGAAGAAGGCAAGAGTAACCAAGAAATAATCGAAGAATTGAATAGGACTGGAATTGATCCGCCCGTCCTAAGCTATTTTATAGAGAATCTGGCTCTTGAAAAATGAGGGCTATACTTTGATCATAAAAACGATTGAAGAATCCGATTTTGGCAAGAAGTTTGTGAGTATTACTGCTGTAACCAATCATAAATTCGAGCAGTCCGATTTGTTTCAGGAACTGGGGCAACTCTCCCAAGGACTAAATGTGGTTTTCCAAGTTTTTGACGCCGATTATGTCGCCACATGGGAACACCTGTTTTTTGCAACGCTTCACGCTCTGAAAGCATTTGAGCAAGGGAGAAACATCTCAGATAAAACAGAGGTTGAAATACTTCTATACGCGTCTGCCCAACGCCAGATTGGCCTGGCATTAGAACTAGCTGGCATAAAATCTGATACTAAACATATAGCTCTAATAGCAGTAGGCGATACCCAGAGAGTAGTTGAAGTGGGAGTCGCTAAAGTGATTAAATCTATGAAAGGTATCGAAAAAGACGAACTTTTAGATATACAGAATGAAGAGAAATTCTCAAAGCTCTGCAAACTCTTCAACATAGGTGAGGAAGAGCTGACTGCGGTAATTGTGTCAAAAAATTGGAAAGATCGAGTTGATGGGCTCAAAAAGATAGTTCTGGATAGATCAGCACTGCTTGCTGTTGAAAAGTAAACTACCCCACCTATCGGATGGAGCTTATAGCTGTGCTCGGTATCAGCCCTATGCCGTTGGGCATAATTTCAACCTCATCACACGCTAAATCATGGGCTTGTTTACAAAAGCCCAGCCCGGTGATCCGCGTATAGCGTTGGGCTATGTTTCTTGCACCGTTCAGATCGGAGTTGAGGGTGTGTCCGCACACCTTGCATTGGAAGAATCCTACATGCCGGGAAGTGTTCCTGCTGTGACACCTGTTACACTCTTTGCTAGTGTAGTGTGGCTTAACATAGACCACTCTGATTCCTTTAAGGGTAGCTTTGTACTCCAAAAA
>JBHLPL010000028.1:0-19276 GCA_048939465.1 Promethearchaeota archaeon
AAAAAAGTAATCTATGTTTCTGCTACTCCTGGACCCTATGATATGGATATGGCTGAACAAGTTGTTGAACAAATCATTCGTCCTACAGGGCTAGTAGATCCTAAGATTATTGTAAAGACTACTACCAACCAGATAGATGATCTAGTTGAAGAGATCAAGAAAAGAATTGAAAGAAAAGAACGTGTTCTCGTCACAACATTGACCAAACGTATGGCTGAAAAACTCTCCGAGTATTTTGTCGAAACTGGTATTAAAGCTGAATATCTTCATAGTGAAGTTGACACACTGGATCGTATCGAGATCTTGCGCAATTTGAGACTGGGAAAATTCGATACCGTTGTAGGGATTAATCTTCTTAGAGAGGGACTTGATCTACCAGAAGTCTCGCTTGTCGCCATTCTGAATGCTGATAAGGAAGGATTTCTGAGGTCAGAAAGATCACTCATTCAAATTATGGGGAGAGCCTCGCGTAACATAAATGGGACTGTCATCTTGTACGCGGATGACATGACAAATTCAATGAAAAACGCAATAGATGAAAACAACAGGAGAAGGGAACTGCAACTTGCGTTTAATGAGAAACATGGAATTGTCCCAAAAACCATTATTAAACCAATTTCAGATATTGCTGAATCGGCTTATGTTCCTCCGTCCTTGGCTGAAGATGTGATAAAGGAGGTAAGAGGCATGTCTGACGGTGAGATTGCAATGCACATCGTGAAGCTAAGAGAGGAGATGAAAACTGCTGCTAATGATCTTGAATTTGAGCAAGCAGCGGAATTAAGAGACAAAATAGCTGTCTTGGAAAACTTAATAGGCTATGCGTCTAGATGATGATTTACAGCTTTTCATTGACAAAAAGTGATCAATATGATTTCCCATAGAAATGTTTCTGGAGAATAGAGAAACATGAAAGTAATCGTATCTGGTGTTCCAGGTGCTGGAAAGAGCTCCACCTGTGAGAAAGTTAGATCGTTAACTAAAAAGGTAGAACTGGTTAATTTCGGCGATCTGGTTTACGAGCTTTCTCTTAAGAAGTATCCGAAAAAGATCTCTACTCGTGAATCTACCAGAGAACTGCCTCGAGAAGATTACCTAGAAATCCAGAGGGCGGTTGCCAAAAGGATCGCAGAGCTAGACAATGATGTGATTGTCGACACCCACCTGAGTCTCAAGACTTCCCATGGGTTCTATCCTGGCCTTCCTAGAGAAGTTCTTGAGATTATAAAACCTGACGTTATTGTAATACTGGAACCGGCTCCTGCTGAGATTTACAAGAGAAGAATGAAAGATATGCAAGAGGACGTGAGAAATCGAGACAGGGAAGAAGAAGATGAGATAGCTTTTCATATGACAGTAAATCGTCTTTTTGGAGTTGCATACTCAGCCTCAGCCGGTTGTTATCTAGAAATAGTAGATCTTAAGTGGCATGAGGATTATCCATTTCATCACGCTGAAGTTGCTGCCAAAATCATTCTCAGATTACTCGAATGATTGTCTAACGCAAGAATATTTCAATCCTTTCTTTTCCTTTGCCGATGTTTTTTCTCTTTAGTCTTAAATTGCCGATCTCTTCAGTATTTTCGACATGTATTCCCCCACAGGGCATCTCTATGTTTTCGCATTTCCAATGCCGATAGCTAGGATTCCTCTCATCGCTCCACGTCTTAATCACATGATTCTCCGAGACAAACCTGTTAGATAGCTCCTCAACTTCTTTCATCATTGCTGGGTCAAGCTTCCCTTCATGAGCATAGTCGCATCTGCTCTTAGACTCATCGATGTTGGAGCCAATTCTTTCATGCTCTCCAAACACACTCATGAAGTAATAGTCCACAATGTGGGCAGCAGAGTGAAGCTTCATTATTCGATATCTTCTCTCCCAATCAATAGTCCCTTTGACATTTCCCCCGACGTCAAATTTCGCTTTGTAGTCAACGATATGGATAATCCTATTATCGCTCTTTCTAGTATCCTTAACCTCTTCTTCATTGAGTTTTCCCGTGTCTCCGACTTGCCCTCCCCCTTCTGGATAGAAACATGTTTGGTTTAGAACAACACCTTCTTCTGTGATTTCAATAATCTTGGCGTCGAACTCTTTTCGGTAAGGGTCCTCATAATACAATTTCCTGCTCACTAACACATCATCCTCCTTGAAGCATTTCTCTGCTGGAGATTTAGGAAATAATGGTCTGTGAAGCCTTTTAAATAGATTGAAGAAACCTTTTTTTTAAGGTTACGGAAGTAAGGTTTTCACAGTCGCTCTATTCTCGCCCTGCGTCGGTCTTTCCCCTGATTCTTTCTTGATTGATAGCCGATAGCCGACTCAACGGAGGCGTGATACTGGCAGCCAGTGCAAGACCCGGTCGGCATCTGAGACATCTTTCAGCGCCCCTTCCTACAGCCTTTATATTAAATCCCCCTTCAACATCATTAAATTGCCTGCTGATAGGGATCAGTATGTGTTTTTCGGACTCAAACATCCGCAGAATTTCCCTTGTTGTTCTGGTCGATGTATCATCCTCCTTTTGGGCATTTCGACAGACTATTATACATATAAAAAATATCGTTGATTCAGGTGACTGCAATTGTCGCATTTAGCCAAGCTATATCGCAAGAATTATCCTTAAGCATCAGATTTTTATTTATGCAATGCCACAACTCATTAAACCACCAATTCTCCCTGTTTCCCTATCAAACTATCTAGAAGTTGAGGTAAGAATGGCTGAATTTAAGGACTCTGCGCCGAGATTGGTTAAACCAAAAGCTCAGCTTAAGGAGCATATAAGCAGAATGCTTGGCGGAGAACGACTCAAGGCCTGCTACTCATGTGGGGCATGTGTCGGGAACTGCCCTGTGGCCAGGATTTTGGACAGATTTAGGCCTCTGCGAATTATCCTAGAAACCAAGCGCGGATTGGAAGAAGAACTTGTGAAAGGAGAGCCTATTTGGGATTGCGCCTATTGCTTTATCTGCCAAGATGTATGCCCTCAACAGGTGAGTTTCCCAGATATTCTTTTTGCCATAAGAAATCTCGCTGCCAGAAAAGGCAACATACCTCAGGGATTCATGACCTTTTCTAGAAACGTCTACGATAGCGGACGATCCGTTCCTCTGGATGAGTTTATGCTGGAAGATAGGGAAGATTTGGGATTGCCTCAGTTAGAGAGTCCTATTCCGAAGAAAGCTCTATCTGATATCCGGAAAATAATGAAAATCACGAACTTCAAGAAATTGATTAAACCAAAGTGAGGTTGATTACAGATTGAGATATCTCTTCTTCCTGGGGTGTACTGCACCTACAAGAGTACAGGGTTATGAGCTTTCGACAAGAAAGGTCCTTCCGGCCTTGGGTGTAGAATTGGTGGATGAACCACTCTTCACTTGCTGTTCACCCGCTCCCATTATACCTTCAATCGATTTCTTGACAAGTCTTGCCATAACCGCGCGGAACCTTTGTATTGCTGAGGAAGCTGGATCAGATATCGTTACTCTCTGCAATGGTTGTTATGGCAACCTGAGTACTGCGATTCATCAAATGGAACGTGAAGAAACCAGGGAGAAAGTGAACAGGATACTGGCTGAGATCGGCTATGAGTATAAAGGGAAGGTCAAGGTTAAACATGTCACTCAAGTGCTTTTTGAAGATGTTGGTATCGAAAAGATTAAGGCGAGAGTCAAACGCCCCCTCCCACTTAGAATTGGTGCTTATTACGGATGTCATCTAATACGACCTGAAGAAGCCTTGACTTTTGATTATTCGGAAGTCCCCACTAAACTTGATCAGATAGTGACTGCCTTGGGTGCCGAAAGCATTTGGTATGAATCTAAATTCGAATGCTGCGGGGGGACCTTAAGGGGGTTTAATGATGACATTTCTGTTGAGTTAGGACGACGAAAGCTTGTGAATCTAGATAAAGCAAATGTAGACTGTGTGGCAGTGACATGTCCGTTTTGCTTCCTGCAGTTTGATAGAGGTCAGGTTGCTATTACCGATAGGTACGGTGAAGAATACAACATCCCGATTTTCACGATAACTGAACTTATAGGTCTTGCTATGGGATATGATCCTACCGATCTGGGTATAAGACTTAAGGCGATTGACGCAAGCAAGATTCTCGAAAGAATATTTCCCTCGGTGAGCGTATAAATGTCTTGGCTCAAAACATCGAAGACTTTCACTGACACTGGTTTTCTGGTAACAGAACCAAGTTACACCTATGCAATCGAGTTAGAGTACTACAAAGAGATGTGTGCAGGTTGCGGTATGTGTATAGTTGCTTGTCCAAAGGGAGCAATTAAGATAAAAGATCAAGAGAAACTGATTCAGAAGACGACTGGTATTAATCTCATTGATATAGATGAAGAAAAATGCGTCAAATGTGGTATTTGCGCAGCAACGTGTATTTTCAACGCGCTTAAGCTTAGACATAGAGACAATCTCGCTGAAGAAGAATACAGGATACCCGCGACAGAACTCGGGGTTTATCCAAGTTTTCAAACCACGGCGAAGGTTGAGCTGGAGAAATGTACCTTTTGCAAACTATGTGAAAAGATGTGTCCGAGAAAAGCAATTACAGTAATTCACAAAGAGAAAGTGGATATAAATTCCATTCTATGCATTGGCTGTGGTTGGTGTGAGTGGATTTGTCCTACGTCCGCCATAACGACTAGAAAATCCCTTACAGGAAGCATCAAAATAAACCTGGAAGTCTGCAAAACTGATTGTGACAAGTGCGCCTCTGTCTGTCCAGCTGATGCCATCTACTCCAAATCTATTGCAGAATCGAAATTTGGCAAGGTCAAAACCAATGTTATTGAGAAGAAGATTCTGAAACAAGAGACTGAAAAGACGGTTCCATTGAGTGAGTTCTGTGTTTTGTGCGGGGCCTGTAAACAGGTCTGTCCAGTAGAAGAATGTATTGAAATCGAGAGGAAAAAAATCTCCGTCCCCAAACTACGCTCGGCAAAACTGTGGTCAAGAGTACAGGAGAAACTCCATAAGGCCACTAGGGAGGCTGGGAGAGCTGAGTAAACGGAAGATTCTGGAAGTAAACGCGAAATTTCGAGAGAAGATCGCCAAACATATTAAAGAGGAGCTATTGACTGTCTGCAATCAATGCGGAACTTGCACGGGTTCATGTCCCGCAGCAAGGTTCTCCGATTCATTCAATCCCCGGAAAATCATAAGAGGCATAGTTTTAGGGTCGGATGATGAATTAGTTCGAGGGAATCCAATATGGATGTGTACAACGTGCCATTTTTGCTCTGAGAGATGTCCTCAGGGAATTGACGTTTCTGAAGGCATTATTGCATTGAGAAATCTGGCTGCTCAAGAAGGTAATGTTCCGGAAGATATCAAGAACGAAGTGGTCAATCTACTATCGGCTGGCGTTACCGTTCTGCCATCTCCCATGATTGAGAAAAGAAGAGACAAGTTAGGACTGCCCAGCCTACCTCGAGTCGATCTCGAGCAAGTACGAACTTTGCTTAGGGTCGCCGGTCTAGACAGACATCCGAAGGGGGACAAGTAAATGCTCAACTATGCTTTCTTTCCGGGATGCCTAATCTCTCGAAGATACCCTCAGATTGAACTTGCCACCAGGAAAGTAATGGACAGGTTTGGTGTCAAGCTGATAAATATGAATGGAGCTAGCTGCTGCCCAGATCCTATCGGAATTAAATCAATCAATTCAAAAGCGTGGATGCTAGTTTCTGCCCGAAACCTCTGTATTGCAGAAGAGATGAAAAAAGATATTATGACAGTATGCAACGGCTGTTTTCTAACCCTCAAAACCACGAATTTCATACTTAAGAAGAATTCAGCACTGAGACAAGAAATTAATGGATTCTTGGCCGAAGTGGACAAAGAGTTCAAAGGAATCATAAGAGTCAAACACATGTCAGAGATTCTTCATAAAGACCTTGGAATTAAAAGAATCAAAGAACTCATCAAACACCGGCTAAGCAACCTTGATGTTGCCGTTCACCATGGCTGTCACCTAGTTATGCCGAATGATATGTTGGCCATTGATAACCCCGAACGGCCATATATACTTGATGAGCTTGTTGAGGTTACGGGAGCCAAAAGCGCGCAATATCTTCACAAGAACATGTGTTGTGGTTATGGTACCTCCACAAATAGCAAGGAGACTTCTCTGGAAATAACAAAACTGAAGCTGTTTCAAATGCAGCGTGCAAGCGTTGACTGCATAACTCTGATGTGCCCCTCTTGTTTCACCCAATTTGACATGGGACAGATACAAATCAAAAGGATCTTCAAAGAATCATTTGACATACCAGTAATTCACTACTCACAACTTCTTGGACTGGCCTTAGGCTTCCTACCCAAAGAATTAGGTACACATCTGAATTTGGTCAAAGTTGAGCCTGTCCTCGAGAAATTAGGAATGCTTGCATCAAATGGAGGTTAGGCATCAATGAGCAAAAGAAAACCATCAGTATTAGTAATTGGGGGGGGAATAGCTGGAATTCATTCCGCCCTGAAGCTGGCGGATCTAGGTGTTGATGTCTACCTAGTTGAAAAAGAGGCAAGTCTAGGCGGAACTGCCGCCAAACTAGGTAAAGTATTTCCTACCGATGATTGTGGTGTATGTGTTACTGCGTCTGCTAGCCAGTTCGCCACAAGAACTGGATACAGAAGATGTCTCTATCGCACGAATTTTACTGAACTATCAAATTTGACTATTCTAACATTAAGTAGGATTCAGAACGTATTGAAAAAGGAAGGAGTCTTCAGTGTAAGAGTAAAACAAGATCCCAGATATGTTAACGAGAGGGATTGCATTGCATGTAACCTGTGTTCTGAAATATGTCCCGTGGAGGTAACTGATGAATATTGTCTGGGCTTGACGAAAAGAAAAGCAATTTACCTGCCATTTATTCAAGCTATACCTTACACATATTTGGTTGACTCTGAAAGCTGTACCCGATGCAATAAATGCGTGGAAGAGTGTCCCACAAACGCTATTAATCTGGACCAGCAAGCGAGAGAGTTTACGCTTGTAGTGGACAGAATCGTAGTTGCAACGGGATTCAAGGAAATAGATCCCAGTCACATCAGCGAGTATGGTTACGGCCTATATGAAAATGTAATTACCCAGATGCAGCTGGCAAGCTTTCTAGACCCGACAGGTCCGACTGAAGGGAAGATTGTTACACCAAAAACAGGGAAAGCCGCAAAGGATGTTCTCATGATTTTATGTGTAGATTCTCGAAATAAGTCGAACTGGTATTGCTCCAGAATCTGCTGTACCTATGCCATAAAACATGCGATCCTCCTCAAGCAATCTGGAGTAAATGTAACTATATCGTATATTGATGTTCGAACCATGGGACAATACGAAGAGTATCTTGAGAAAGCTAGGAAAGAAGGAGTCAGATTTGTGCATGGCCGTGTAAGCACAGTAGAAGAAGATCCCACAGATCACAGGCTTTTGGCACAACTCGAAGATGTCGATAATGCCAAGGTCCTCGAGATTCCGTTTGATCTCGTTGTGTTGACTCCACGTCTTGCCCCCTCAGACGGAACCACTGAGATAATCAGAATCCTCGGTTTACCAACTGAAGCTGGAGGCTTTGTAAAACCATTATCGGATCAGTTTGACTCCACCAGGACTAGCCAGAAAGGCATATTTGTATGCGGTACAGCCCAACAACCGAAAGACATACCAGAATCCGTAACTGATGCTGGTACCGTCGCAATGAACATTCTTCATTCTTTAATGAAGAATAAGGCATAAGGGGGAGAAGGAGAATGAGAAGGAGAATGAGAAGAAGCAAAGTAGCACTGTTTTTGTGCACCTGTGGAAGAACTCTATCCAAGACCATAGATTTTGAGCAGTTAGTCAACTTCTCCTCAGAGCTTGAAGATGTAGAAGTAGTTAGAGTTCATGATACCCTATGTCTGGATAAGGGACTTGACTTCTTCACAAAGACCTTAAAGGATGAAAAAATAGGTGCTGCAGTCATCGCTGCGTGCTCCCCTCAAATCTATGAAGAGAGATTTCTAAAAGCAATTCATAAATCTAAGTTGGGCACCCTCATCGATTTTGCTAACATCCGAGAACAATCAGCCTGGGTACATAGCTCCACCCCTCAGAAAGCTACAAACAAAGCCAAAGTAATGATCGCATCATCTATTGAAAAGGTAAAAGGAATGAAAGAAGAAAAAGCTGAGAAGAGAAAGGTCAATAAAAGCGCACTGATTGTTGGGGGAGGAATTGCAGGCTTAAACGCCGCCCTAGATATTGCAGGACAAGGATTTAATGTAATCATAGTTGAAAAGACCTCCAGCATCGGTGGCTTATCCAGATTGTTTGAAGAGACGGAAATCAGAGATTTAGTTAGTCAGAGTATGGATGATGTAAAGAAAAACAGGAGAATTAGGATCTTCAGTAATTCCCTCGTGAAAGATGTGAAAGGCGTTCCTGGGGCTTATGATGTAGTCATTGCCGGAACTTCTGAATCTGAGAAAGAACCGGTTGAATTGCAAGTAGGTGCAATACTCCTGGCAACTGGTTTGCGGGAATATGACCCATCTTCAATTCCGAAACTGAAATACGGGAAACACAAGAACATCATAACAGGTCTCCAGGTATCTCAGATGATGCACCCGGATGGGGCAACTGGTGGCAAGATAATTGTCCCCTCGACAAAGAAAAAACCCAAACGAGTGATGTTCATCCAGTGTGTTGGCTCGCGCGACTCCCGACACAAATGGTATTGCTCAAGCATATGCTGCAATTATGCCCTCAAGCATGCCAACAGACTCAACGAACTGGGAATAGAAACTTTTGTTAATTATGTGGATATCCGCACACCCTATCTTGATGAGAAAAGATACATTGACGCTTTGAAGAAAGGGACTATATTCCTGAAAGGAGAGGTCAAAGGCATAAGAGAAAATGCCGATGAACTCACAGTTTCCATAGATGACACTTTGACAGGGGATAAACTTGATATAAACTGCGATATGGTTGTCCTAAACCCAGCTTTGGTCCCGACAGAAGAAGCAGAAACTCTTTCCAGACTTCTAGGTATTGGTCTCGATTCTGCTGGATTCTATCAAACTGTCTATCCCAAGGTAATTACTGCCGAAAGCAAATCTAGAGGGTTGTTCATATGTGGCTCCGCTTTCAGCCCCATGGATATACAGCAGACCCTTGTGCATGCGCATGCGGCAGCTCTGGAAGCCGTAGAATTCCTTCGAAGAAGCACAATTGAACCTCGAAAGACTATACCAGAACTTGATGAGGAGCTCTGCGACGCCTGTAGGGCTTGTGAATCAATGTGTGGTTTTAACGCTGTAAAAGTTGAGGCAGTCGAAGCTGGACGAGAAGTCGCGAAACTCAGATTGGAGAACTGTGTTGGGTGTGGTGTTTGCGCAGCCGTTTGTCCAACAAAGGCAATCCAGCTCAGGAACTATGATCAAGAAACCCTTTTTGCCCAGATCGAAACCGTTGTGAAAACGGCCTCAGATATTGATGCAAGCGAACCAGTAATCTTGGGACTATATTGTAATGAATGCGCATACTGTAGCGCTGATATGGCTGGGAGATTGCATAAAGAATACTCCTCAAATATATATCCCATTACTGTGCCGTGTGCTGGAAGAATTTCAGTTCTTGAGATTCTGAAAGCTCTTACCGAAGGCGCCGATGGGGTGTTTATTGCAGCTTGCCCAAGCAAAAGCTGCCACTACCCCCCTGCTACAGACAGTGCTCGATTAATGATTGATTTCACAAAAGAAATCTTAGATGCACTTGGCGTTGATGAGAGAAGAGTAGAGATCTTTAATATGGTCTCGTATGACCCAATCAAATTTGCTGAATCTGCCAATCTAATGGCTGAGAGAGTTACGAAACTTGGCCCGAATCCTGTGAAGAATGCAACAGAATGAGGAAGGAAAGATATTGCTTACAAAAAGGGAACACCTCGTCAGATTGCTGCAGAAACTGGCAATACGGCAGCCAAAGGCTCCCGTAGTTACGCCCGAAAAACTTGAAGGGTTTATTACCATACTAGTCAAATCCACAAGATGTACGTTATGCAATAAGTGTGTGGAAATATGTCCAGAGGATGCTCTTTCTCCCCTCAAAATCTTTGATCTTGCCTCAGTTCTGAAGTCTCCCTATCCAAAAGACTTGAGAGCGAAGAACAGATTGACACTATATGAATTATTGCAGAAATTGGCACGTGAAACCCCAAAGGGTCAAATCATCGTGCCTGAGGGGCTAGAAGGGTTCGGGGACATAGAATTCCGCCCGGAGAAATGTACTGCTTGCGACAAGTGCAAAGAAGTGTGTCCTGAAGATGCTATTGAGGTCCTACCACAATTCGACCTTCCAAGAGCATTGGAAAACTTGGCAAAACGCCCAAAGGAGGCCGAAGATTGAACAAAAAAGTCAATAGCAAAGGCTCAAACGAAAATGCAAGAATAGGAGTTTTTGTATGCCATTGCGGTTCCAATATTGCTGGTGTAATTGACGTAGGAGATGTGGCCAAATATTCGAAGAGTCTACCTCACGTAGCTTTCGCCAAAGACTACATATTCATGTGTTCCGAAAGTGGGCAAAAGCTAATCAAGGATTCCATAGGTAAGCACGGACTCAATCGAATTGTTGTAGCAGCTTGTTCACCAAAGCTACACGGACCAACATTTAAGCGTTGCATATCTGAAGCTGGGCTGAATCCGTATTTTCTTGAGATGCCAAACATTAGAGAGCAATGTAGCTGGGCACATATGAACGAATCCAAAAAGGCTACTGAGAAGGCTAAAACGTTGATTCGTGGAGTTGCCGAGAAAGCTGCTCTGCTTGAGCCTGTTGAGAGTATGAGGGCACCTGTCACAAAAGCGGCTTTAATCATTGGGGGAGGGATTTCTGGAATTCAGGCGGCTTTAGATTTGGCTGATGCTGGCATCAGAGTATACTTGGTTGAAAGATCCCCCTCGATCGGCGGAAACATGGCTCGACTCGAGAAGACATTTCCTACTGACGACTGCGCCATGTGCATACTCTCTCCAAAAATGAATGATGTGAGAGCCCATCCTAGCATAGAGCTTCTTTCTTACAGCGAAGTGATAGATGTTTCAGGATACATAGGAAATTTCAACGTTAGTGTCCTCAAAAAGCCAAGATTTGTTGATGCCCTGAAATGTACAGGTTGTGGAGTATGTGCTGAAGTGTGTCCTGTAAAGGTACCAGCAGAATGGGAGCTGAGAATGGGTATGAGATCGGCCGCATATATCCCGTTCCCTCAATCGGTGCCGCTTACTCATGTCATTGATCGAGAGAAATGCATAGATTGTGGCCTGTGCGAAGTATCATGTCCGTCAGGTGCTATTGATTTTGGTCAAATGCCAGAGGAGGTCAAACTGGAGGTAGGTGTGATAATTGTAGCAACTGGTTGGCAACAGTGGGATCCATCTCCAATGAGGGAATACGGGTACGGAATCTATCCAAACGTTATTACACAATTACAACTTGCTCAAATGCTTGAATCTGTTGGTCCGACCAATGGCAAAATAGTTCGGGCTGATGGAAAGCCCGCAAAAAGAATAACAATGATACAGTGTGTAGGCTCCAGAGACGAGAAATACAACTCATATTGCTCGAGCGTATGTTGTATGGCAGCAATCAAGAATGCGCAGCTGGTAAAACTTGAGCACGTACGCGATGCCGAAATAACAATATGCTACATAGATATTCGGGCTTATCGGAAGGACTTTGAGGAATACTACAGTCGTTCAAGAGAATACGGCATCGATTTCATACGCGGTAATGTTTCAAAAGTCTATGAAGACCCTAATACAGGCTTGATGAGAATCCAAGTATACGACACATTGCTGGACAGACTGATAGAACTTGAGTCAGATATTGTTGTACTCTCTACGGCAACAATTCCTTCTGAAGGAACCTCAGAATTGGCCCAAAAGCTGGGAATAGACATTGGACCCGAAGGATTCTTGAAAGAGCTACATCCTAAACTCAAACCGGTGAACAGCAAAATAGAAGGCATTTTCATATGTGGAGCGGCGCAAGGACCAAAAGACATTCCCGATTCGATAGCTCAGGCGAGCGCGGCGGCAGCCAGGGCAAATATACCCCTCGCCAAAGGATATGTCATAATAGACCTAATGGTGGCTGACGTGAACAAAGAGCTTTGTACGGCCTGCGCCATATGCGTGGATGTATGTCCTTTTGCAGCTTTGGAGATGAATGAAGAGGAGAATGTTGCTGAAGTCAATCCGCTGAAATGCAAGGGATGTGGGACTTGCTGCGGAGCCTGTCCTACAGGAGCTATCCAACTGGCCCACTATCGCGACGATCAAATCATCGCCCAGGTAAAGGGTATATTGGCATCATCGAAGGAAGTCTCGGAGGAAATCTAGGTGAGTGAAGAAAAAGAGTTCGAACCGATAATCCTAGCTTTCTGCTGCAATGAGTGCTCATACGCTGCCGCGGATCTGGCTGGTACAAGTCGTCTCCAATATCCGACAAACGTCCGAATAATTTTGATACCATGCACAGGAAGAATCGATCTGACCTATATTTTTGAGTCATTTGTCAACGGTGCTGATGGCGTTCTCGTAGAAGGATGCCTAAAGGACCAATGCCATTATGTCGACGGGAATTATAGAGCTGAAAGACGTGTCGAATTTGCAAAAAGGATACTCGACGAGATCGGTATAGGTAATGAAAGGCTGGAAATGCATTTCATCTCGGCTGGTATGCCTGTGAAGTTCGCCGAGGTAGCCAGGGAATTTGTCAGAAAAATCAAAAAACTAGGTCCAAATCCCCTTAAATTGCGGAGCAGGTAACAATTCTAACAAGAAAAAAAAGCTAAGCGGTGTCATTTTCTTCATCGAATTAATTCTCAGTGCAGGTCAGTCTCAGCATCTGTACTTAGAGATAGGCTAGAAGCCTTAAGAATTTTTTGCTAATACGAACGGAGCGCTTCTGGGGCCTCTTCCGTCGGGCGCTTTTGCCAAACTACTGTTAATCTCCTTTTCTAAGATAGAGATAACATTAATTTATCAGAATGGTAATATTCCTAAGTGTTGATGAGGTCGATTCACTTTGGCAAAAGCTGAGAATCTCAATAAACTCATGAGAAAGATTGTATATGCCCTTTACTCCGACGAAGTCCACTCGTTCTACCGTGAATCTTCTGCAAACCCTCAAATTAGATATTCTCCTACAGATCTCTTCGCCGACATACAAGATTCTAATGGACTTCCTGAGGCGGTGAACCATCTTATACACTTGGGTTTTTTGAAAGGTGAAAAGCTTCAAGATGGAAGAACGGTTTACTCGCTATCCGGCGAAAAGATGGAGCAGGTTAGGGATTTTTGGTTTTCTGAGTTGAGAAACATCATGTCAGAGAAACTTCAGGTTGTTATAGCTAAGTTGTTTGCAAAGAAGATCGCACTCGGATGGGATGAATCTGAGGCTCAGGAAGCAGCTACCCCATCATTTAAAGAGTAGAGGTCCCCAAAACGTAGCAAATAGTTTTTATAGCCTTCTTTCCAAGAGTCTTTTGATGTACTCATTTTTGAGGCTGTAGGACTTGAGGGAGAATACTTTCTCGTTGCTCTCCAAATCCCTTCAGCACGTATTGACAAAAGAAGGGTTTGTCGAAGCAACAGAACCTCAGCGAAGAGCGATACCACACATCCTTAGTGGTGGGAATGTCCTAGTTATTGCTCCTACTGCCTCAGGAAAGACTGAAGCCGCAATTCTTCCTATATTCAGCAAGTTTTTGGAATCTGAAAAGGAGAAACTTGGAATTAGGATCTTGTATATAACGCCTTTACGAGCGCTGAATCGAGATATTTTCAGAAGAATCATCAAACTCGGCGGAGAATTAGGAATGCATATAGAAGTCCGCCATGGTGATACTGAGGCCAGCAAAAGACGAAAACAGGCATTGATACCCCCCGATATGCTGATAACTACGCCCGAAACACTTCAAGCCATCCTGCCGGGGAAAAGAATGCAACAACATCTACGTAGCGTGAAATGGGTCATAGTTGATGAAATTCATGAAATAGTCACAGATAAACGAGGAGTCCAACTCTCGATGGCCCTCGAAAGACTGAGAAAAGTAACTGACACGGATTTCCAGAGAATCGGCTTATCTGCCACAGTCGGAGATCCCCGCAAAGTAGCATCGTTCCTTGTCGGCGAGTCTGCAGCAATAGAAATCGTAAACATACCTCACTCAAAGAGGCTGACAATAGAGATTGAGAACGTGCGTCCTACCAAGGATGATGAAGAACTCGCAAACCAGCTTTTTACAAGCTTTCGAAGTGCCGCAAGAGTAAGAAGGATTGCTGAACTTGTTGAGAAGTATAATTCTGTACTGGTGTTTGTTAACACGCGTGAGAATGCTGAGGCAATATCCTCCAGATTACGGCTGCTTGAGCCGGTTTTCCGCTTTGGAGTGCACCATGGCTCACTGTCCCGTGAGGTCCGCGTTGAAGCTGAAAAAGAGTTTAAGAACGAGGAATTGAAATGCGTAGTCTGCACATCCTCGCTGGAGTTGGGGATTGACATCGGCGCTATTGATTTCGTCGTACAATACATGTCTCCTCGCCAAGTTTCTAGACTTATTCAAAGGGTTGGCCGCTCCGGTCATTCTATTGGAGAGACCTCTCATGGACTCGTTATTTGCACAGATTTTGACGATGTATCTGAATCCCTTGCTCTCGCAAGTAGATCTGTAAGCGGACAACTGGAAGAGGTGTTACTGCACGAAAATGCGCTGGATGTTCTTTGTCACCAAATAGTGGGCACTATTCTCGACAATCGAAGGATTTCTCAAGAGGAAATGTTCAGGATTATTAAACGAGCCTACCCGTTCCGGAACTTGAGTTGGGAAAAGTTTCTTGGAATATTAGACTACATGAGAGGACTTAGGCTGATTTGGGTTGCTGATGACTACGTATCCTCACGAAGAGGAACACATCTTTATTATTTCACACATCTCTCCATGATTCCAGACGTGAAGCGTTATGAAGTGCTAAACACGACCACTGGAAAGCCAGTCGGGACACTTGATGAGGAGTTCATCGTAGATCATGGTGAAGGAACCGTTTTCATTGTCCGAGGGAGACCTTGGAAGATTATTAGTGTTGATGAAGAGATAGTTCGGGTTGAAGAAGTGGACAATCCTACTGGAGCCATCCCCTCGTGGGAAGGTGAACTGATTCCGGTTCCTTTTGAAGTGGCCCAAGACGTAGGGAGGTTGCGTGAAGCCATAGCGAAAGCAATAGATGCTGGAAGAGATCCTTACGAGGCGCTTTTAGAGACCGACATCTTTCAAAGGCTAGAAGCTTTTTCTGAATGGGTTCCTCTAAAGGACGACCTAGAGGTTGTAATCAACACAATAATAAATCAACTCGAAAGCAAGATTGAGGTACCCACGCATAGAAAAATCGTTGTAGAACCAGTCATAATTGATGACGTGGGTTGGTTTGTTGTAATCCACTCTTGTTTTGGCAGCAAGGTAAATCAGACAATCGGGCATATTCTAACCTCATTGCTCTCTGCTCGTCTCGGAGCAAGTGTAGCTGTCAGAACAGATCCTTATCGAATAACAATCAAACTTCCAGATATTGTGAAAATTGATGTTTTCCGTGAAATATTGCTAAAAACAAAGCCAGAGCACATAAATGAGATTCTGAGAATCATCCTGAAAGGAACTTCTCTTTATCACTGGAGACTCATGCATGTTGCAAAAAGGTTTGGTGCTATTGATAAGGATGTTGAGTTTAGAAGGATAGGTAGGAGATTACTAGGAGCCTATGAAGAAACGCCTATTGGCGTTGAAGCTATGAGAGAAATCATGGTAGAAAAGCTGGACATCAAACGAACCAAGAATGTCTTTGACATGATCCAGAAGGGTAATATGGAGGTAGTCTCGGCGAAGAAGTGGGGTAAAGGTTCTCCAATGTCGATCCCTTCCCTACGATGGTTCAGACCACATGGTCGTACTGCCCCTCCTCGCCCCGAAGCTCAAATCATTGAAGCTGTAAAGACTCGATTGATGGGCCGTCAGGTTAAACTCGTTTGCCTGTTTTGTGGAAACTGGCAAACGATCAGAACAGTTGGTACTTTAGCTGAGAATCCGAAGTGCAAAAACTGCGATTCCGGGATTCTGGCAGTAACTTACCGTGGCGATTCAGATCTACCCAAGATTGTAAAACGATGGAAATCTGGTCAAGAACTAAGCAAGGAGGAAAAAAAGAGGATCAAAAGAGCTCAAAAATCTGCAAGTCTCGTGTTATCAATGGGAAAGAAGGCAGTCATTGCGTTGGCTGGACACGGTATCGGTCCTGCGACAGTTTCCAAGATTCTAAAAAGGAAACCTACTCTGGATAAGAAGTTCTATAAGAGCATTTTAGAGGCTGAGAAAGAATATGCACGCACTCGAGTATTCTGGGATGATTAGATTGCGGCTTGAATTCCGGGCAGACATCCCAAATCCCACACGATCTCTGAGAAACTGGAATGAGGAAAGCTTATAAAATGGGACTCAAAACAGACTCTGTCTAAAAAACATCAGTCTATTAACCTAAAGATAAAGAGAAAGGGTGATGATGAGTGTCAATACCAGGATACGTGGATTATAAGAGACGAGAATTCTGCAATGACATTCAGTGTCCAGTGCAGCTAAAGCTGAATTCACTGAAGGAAGGTTCTGAGGAATATCAGGAGGTCAGAAAAACTTGCGTAAATGCGTGCAAATTCACCACGTTTCAGTTTCACCATTGGTTGATAGATAAAGGTTATTTAATAGTTAAATCAAGAAAGTAGAGAATTAAAATGACGGGTGAGGGAAGAATGAGTTGGGGAATGAAAAATCGAATGTCGAGAATAATTAATCCGAAGACTGGCCATACCGTGATGCTTGCAGTAGATCATGGGTATTTTCAAGGACCTACCTCGGGGCTACAGATACCTCGGAAGACAATTACTCCTCTTATACCCTATGCCGACACGCTGATGCTAACTAGAGGGATACTACGTACTTCTGTGGATGCAGAAAATCGAATACCAATAGTATTAAGAGTTTCAGGCGGAACAAGTATGGTCAGAAGAGAAGAGCTGTCCGATGAAGGGATTACTACTTCTATGGAGGAAGCCATTCGTCTTAATGTGTCTGGGGTTGCGCTCTCAATTTTCGTTGGGTCAGAACATGAGCGACAGACTCTGCTGAATCTTTCAAAGCTTGTAGATCGGGGTGAAGAATACGGCATTCCTGTTCTGGCTGTTACTGCTGTTGGGACAAAGATGGCAAGGGATGCCCGTTATCTGGGTCTCGCTTCACGTATAGCAGCTGAACTCGGGGCTCATATCGTCAAAACCTACTACTGTGAAGATTTCGAGAAAGTTGTTGAAGGATGCCCTGTTCCTATAGTCATTGCGGGCGGAAAGAAAATACCAGAGCCGGATGCATTCAAGCTAGCTTACGATGCTATTCAAGCTGGTGCGGTAGGTGTGGATATGGGCAGAAATATCTTCCAATCTGAGCATCCTGTGCAGGCCATAAAGGCTGTCCGTGCAATTGTTCAAGACGACTATACTGCAAAAGAGGCACTTGAACTATTTAATAAGGAGACAAGTGGAGTAGCAAAATAAGAAACGCAAAATACGTAGCTATTGAAATTTCTTCTTTCTCTTTGCTTTGGTCAGAGGGTAGTACTATGCGTGTGGCTATGTATTATAATAACAACGACGTAAGATTTGAGGAAATGCCAAAGCCAAAAATCAATCCAGGAGAAATCTTGGTTAAGGTAATGGCCAGTGGCATTTGCGGGAGCGACGTGATGGAATGGTATCGCATAAAGAAAGCTCCCCGTGTACTTGGTCACGAAATCTCTGGCGAGATTGTTGAGATTGGTGACGGGGTGACAGGCTATCGGGTTGGGGACAGGGTTTTTGTGTCTCATCATGTACCGTGCAACACCTGCCGGTATTGCCTGTTTGGCCATCATACCGCTTGCGAGACCTTGCATACAACGAATTTCGATCCGGGGGGCAATTCAGAATATATCCGGGTACCACAAATCAACGTAGACCGCGGTGTTTTTGCTCTGCCAGAAGAGGTATCTTTTGAAGAGGCGGTGTTCGTAGAACCACTCGCCTGTGCTGTACGTGGCCAAAGACTGATCGACGTGAAACCCGGTCAGACCGTCCTGGTCATTGGCTGTGGCATTTCTGGGCTACTGCATTTACAATTGGCACATGCACTCGGCGCAACACGTGTCGCTGCATCCTGCAAATATCCCTTTCAGCTTGAAGCCGCTAGGAAGTTCGGGGCGGACATTGTTATTGATGCAAAAGAAGATGTGTCGCATACGTTAAGAAAGGCTAATGACGGCAGACTTGCAGATGCAGCCATAGTATGTGCTGGATCCTCTTCGGCCGCAAGAACAGCCTTGGAATCCGTTGACAGGGGCGGTACTATATTGTTCTTTGCGGTGCCACCACCAGATGTTGAATTTCCAATTAATCTAAATGAGATTTGGAGAAATGAGATTACCCTGAAAACCTCTTATGCAGCCAGTCCTTTAGACATTCTCCAGTCCATAGAGTTAATACGTTCCCGCAATGTACGGGTCCGTGAGATGGTTACGCATCGACTAAGCCTAGAAGAAGCAGGGCTGGGTTTCAAGCTCATGGCAAAAAAGACTGAGGGTGTAATCAAAGTAATACTCAAGCCGCATGGGTAATCTTGAACTTGGTTCATAAAAGACTGGATGTTCCCCTGATAGCTGTAACCTACGAGGAATCACAGGAATCACTCAACAAGTACTTCCGTGAATATTTCCCCGAAAGCTGGGGGGGAGTTAACATAGGAAGGAATACAAAGAGTGGTGTCCTTAAGATATAGGAGCTGAGACCTTGTCCGTTAGAGTTTCTAAGAAGGGCCTTCGTGCTCTTGGTATCTCCGAAAGCTTTCAAAAAGAGAAGAGTGAAAAATCGGTTTTAGCTGGTGTTGTAACACGGGCTGATCGAATAATAGACGGATTTGCTGCAACAACTATCACAGTGGGTGGATTTGACGCAACTGATGGAGTGATTCGTATATTCGATATTATCGACAGAACAGACATTAATGTTCTAATGCTTAATGGTGTTGTAATTGCGTGGTTTAATGTTATCGATTTGAACTTGGTTCATAAAAGACTGGATGTTCCCCTGATAGCTGTAACCTACGAGGAATCACAGGAATCACTCAACAA
>JBHLPL010000115.1:0-6017 GCA_048939465.1 Promethearchaeota archaeon
CATGAATCAATGAGAATGGCGAAGAATTTTCTCCTGGATTTGATGAAGAAGGTATTCGATTGAAGAGAATAGATTACGCTGAACAGCGGCCTGCAAGGGAGCCCTGTTGTGAAACTAAGCGCTGCATCTATTTCTTGTTTCAGAACATCGCTTTTTGAAGGTTAAGATTCATGTTGCAGCGACTGATATTCTTTTGTCGATGGATAAGCCAAAGCTGACTTACGAACGCCATTTTTCACCGGTTTCATCCGGACGGGCGCTTTTCGTTGCGGACCAGTTCCTCAAGAGATTTTCTGCTCTTTGCAGGTTTTTCAGCAGGGTAGCCTAGGGGGAATACGGTTAGCAAGTGCTTCTCCTTTGGAATGTCAAGAATCTCTTTGACAGATTCACGGTTCATGGTGCCTATCCAGCAAGTTCCTAGGCCTAAGGCCCAGGCTGCCAGCTGGAGGTTCTGAGAGGCCAAGCTGCCATCTACGATGTGCCATCTAGAGGCTCTCGGATCTGTTACAATCGCTATGGCCAGTGGCGCATCGGCTATGAAGGACCCGTATGCGGCCTCAGAAGCGATTTTCACCAGTAAATCTTTGTCTCTGATAATTATGAACTCCCAAGGCTGGCTATTTCCAGCAGATGGAGCCCATCTCATGGCGTCCAGCAAAACTGTAATTTTCTCTTCTTCCACTTTCTTCTGCTCATATTTTCTGATACTTCTTCTCTCTCTTATGCAGTCAACGACATCCATAACCAACACCTCTTCTAATTCAAGACAAGGCAGACACTTCTATGTCTCGGCAAAGCTATTACTTATCGCAAAAGATGGAATATTTTACCATATGCTATTCCAGTTGGCCAATTCACTCAGATAAGTCACTTGCTTTCAGATGATGTGTTTAGGCGGCTCTTTACCTCTTTCTCAAGCTTCTCAAACTCCTTCAGCTTGTCAGATAGGATAAGTTCGAATAATCGACCGATATCACTCTCTCCACTCTTCTCATCAAACTGGGTGATCTTCTTGAAGTATTCACTTCTCTTGCGCACACTCCCCGATGTTGCTTTGAGTCTATCAAAGACCTTCATCAGAGGAACAATGCGACTGTCAACTATTTCTGATTCACGCATCAGGCTGTCAACGTAGCGTTCAAATTCCGGAATTAGGAATATCCTTATTCTATCTTTCACTTCTTTTACACTTTCAGACTCTTCAGCAGAAGTCTCTAAGTGCCACAGCAAGGACCTGGCCGCAGTTAGAAGAAGCAGTATTTCACTGAGCCAGTTTTTCAGAGAGTTTAGAGCCTCTTCAATACGTTTGGACGCCTTATCGGCCTTGGCCATACGCTCCTTTAGATTCTTTCCATCCACGATGAAAGGGAAGACGTTGAAAAGCCGTTGTGTGAATGTCTCCAGTATCTCTCTAAGCTTTTTTAGGGCGTCTATATACTTCTCCAAGGTCGGTCTCCCCAATAAGTTACCTACTCCCTGGATTAGGTTTCTAGTCTAGTAACGATATTTAAGTCTATTCTTTGAACCCTAGACTCTTCTTGAGGGTTCCGCTATTGATATGTCCGGCCTTGTATGTTACCCCCGTTCTCATATCATTGACCACGATTAGAGCTGGGGCAAAGATTCCAGGATCTATCTTGTAAAAGTCTCCACCTACTGATTTGAAGATTTCATAAAAAGGTCTGCCATAATCTTTGGACGCAGAAGAGGGAGTTTTATCAACAATACTCTTCAATTCATCCTTCTCTTTGCTTCGGACATAAAGGACTACTGAACCGGCGAAAAGCATTGCGTCATTAGTCATTCCCATAGCCTTTGAGTCTTTTTTCCCAACTGGTACAATCGGACAGTTTCCAAATCCGTGCAGAATACGATCAGGATTCAAACCCACTTCTGTAATCTTGTGAATTCCTGTTTCAACTATTCTTGCGGCGATTTGGACTGACCCCGAAATGCTGGCAGTCGGCGTTACAACAGCGTAGGTCTTAGAGACATCTACATTGCATTTTTCGGCTACGAACTGCATAACTTCTTCATTGGGAAGTTCCCGAGTCTCTAAAACTATCACTGCCGAATCCATTTTATCCTTGTAGCCAATTTTCCTGAAAAGTTTTTCTTCGACCTGCGCCAGAGCCCTGGCGGGACCAGAACCCATTACAAAGTAATCCCTTACCCTGATTCTCCACCCGGCAAATTGAGATGCCAAACATGCAACGACGGGTTGGTCGGTATATACACTTACGGAAGGGAGCAGAATGTCATCGAGCCAATGAGGATACAGCGATACTTCACCCAGACCTCCCAAGCAGATCTCACCAATCAAAACCCCAGCCTCGAGTCCACCTTTGGCTTGGACCCCCGCATCAATCACCGTAGCGCCGTTGGTTAATTCGCCGACGTCAATGCTAAGCTGTTCGGCATTCTTGATCATATTCTTTACAATTCTCAAAGCTTCACGATTAACGCTTAACATGATTCATCCCTCTAAACTTCATCCCTCTAAACCATAAGCTGGAACGTGTCTCTGTCATCTTTGCTTATAAGCTTTAGACCTCAGAAGATTAGTCGATATCCAATCAATCACAGAAGAAAAGGAGCAGTTAAATATCAGGTTGCTTGATATGAAAACACTCTGTTGGTAAACCTTAAATTACCATAGAAATAAGATGTATATGTAGAGAAGAAGTAGTTTTTCCTTGGGAGTGAGAGCTGAGATGTATTTAATAGGTGAAGCTTTAATCGGCAAGGGAGACGAAGTTGCTCACGTAGATTTGATAATCGGAGACAAAGAAGGTCCAGTTGGACAAGCTTTCGCTAATAGCCTGGCCCAGCTCTCAGTAGGACACACGCCTCTATTGGCAGTAATCAGACCGAATCTTCCCTCAAAGCCCATGACACTGGTAATACCTAAGGTTACCGTGAAAAATCTGAATCAAGCCTCAAAGATATTTGGACCGGCGCAATCGGCAGTCGCTAAGGCCATAGCAGACGCAGTCGAGGAAGAGATCATACCAAAGAACAAGATTGATGAGTGGGTGATCATATGCAGTGTATTCATTCATCCCAATGCTCAAGACTACCGGAAGATATATCACTACAATTACGGCGCAACAAAACTCGCTCTGAAGCGTGCAATGATAGGCTATCCGTCCATAGATAAGATACTGTACGACAAAGACAGAGCCACACACCCGATTATGGGATTCAGAGTGCCAAGGTTATGGAGACCACCATATCTTCAAATAGCTCTCGACGTCCCGTCACTTAAGAAAACAACGGAAATTATTAAGCAAGTACCCCATAGCGACAGAATCCTGCTTGAAGCAGGCACGCCTTTAGTTAAAAGATATGGCGTTGATGTTCTCAAAAAACTGAGAGAAGTCGCGAAAGATGTGTTTATAACTTGCGATCTAAAGACGCTTGACGTCGGAAAGGTCGAAGTTGACATGGCTTACGAAGCAACATCAGATGCGGTAGTTGCCTCAGGACTAGCTGCAAAGGAAACCCTTGACAGTTTCATTCATGAGGCACAAAGGCTTGGGATCTATGCGATAGTAGACATGATGAACGTCGAGAATCCCGTTGAGAAGCTCACCAGCCTTAAGGAGAAACCGGATGTCGTGATTTTGCACCGAGCTATAGACGCAGAAGCTTCGGAAAAGCCTCGCTGGGACTTCATCAAAGAAATCAAAGCGCTTTACAAGAAGAAAAAGGTCCTATTAGCTGTTGCTGGCGGCGTGGTTCCTGAAACAGCAAGTTTGGCTTTGAAGAGTGGTGCGGACCTATTAATTGTAGGAAGGTATATCACACAATCTCTTGATCCAGAGAGAGCAGTCAGAGAGTTCCTAAAAGTCTTTGAAGAGATGAAATACTGGAGTGACATCGACCTGTTCAGAGTTCACGTAGAATAAACCAACTCTGGAGTTTTATTCTTTGGGGAATATATCAAACAGCATATTCTTATAGTGAAAAGACCTCAGGTGTTAGTGCCTGATTTCACATAATCAATAATCCGAGGAATGATGGTTCCGAAAACAAGTAGATTTATTTATCTATTTGCGTTGAATAGCTTTTCCGGAGTGTTTGGATATTGTGTCCTGTTTTGAAACATAGAGGTGTAGAACCGCAGATTCATGAGAGCGTATACGTAGATGAACTTGCAAGAATAATAGGTGACGTGAGAATAGGTAAGCACTCGTATATTGGCCCAGGCGCAACAATAAGAGGCGATCTGGGAAGGGTGACCATAGGAAACTACGTAGTCATCCAAGACAATGCTATAGTCTATCCGCCAGAGGTCTTTCTTGACGGCAGCCTAAGCCATGAAAGTATAATAATCGGAAACTATGTCTTAATTGGAAAAGGGGCGGTGATTCAGGGGACCTATATTGGAGATTATTGCTTTGTGGGAAACAATGCTGTGGTAGAACGTGAGTCACAACTTAATCGAGGAGACGTTATTCTGCCTGGTTCAGTAGTCCCAAATAAGGCCATAGTTCCACCAGAATCCGTCATGGTGGGTAATCCAGCCAATTTGCTAAGGAAGTTGAGTCACGGAGAACAGGAAAGACACGGGGAATTTATTGAAGCGTATATTCGATTTGCAGAGACCTTTGAGAAAACTAAATAGGTGGGAACTATTGCCCGTAGAATACATTTGCTCTCGGTGTGGAGAATTCAAATCTGGATTCCACAGCTTTTTCTGCTTGCCCTGCCAGGAAGTTGTTTGTGAGAAATGTGCGCATAAAGTACCCATAAGCTACAAATGCTACCGATGCGGTTGGACGACGGATGTCCAGACTGCCAGAGAGTACTTTACGGAATGTCCAAACTGTTTCAAATGTCCCGTCTGCAACAGCGACCTACAGATGGAGACTGGAGAGAAATACTTCCTCCGCTGTCCGTTTTGCGGATGGGATTCCAAAACGACTAGCCTTAGAATAGAGGGGTCGTCGGAAGAAGAAGTCAGAGGGCGGGCCAGAAAGGAGTTACATCAAGAACGCCTGTTCGAGGCAGTCAAGCTTTATTGTGATAAGTGCGGTGAAAGCTTAGTTCATCCTAGGCAAGATATATCTACCTTGATTGCAAATGTCTTTCCACGATTTGTTTTTTACACAGTAGCCATCAGACAAGGACAGCGAACAGAAATACCGTACACCGTTAGGAATCCCAGACCAGAAGGATGTGAAATACGGTTTGATTGGTACACTGACACACCCTGTGAGATTGAGCCATATACCAAGGGAGTTGACTTTGATTTTCACTCTCCCTACATAAACACCCCCAAGAAGGGTGAATTGATAATCAACGCAAAAGAGAGAGGCGAGATGTATTTGATGGCGGATTTGTCTTACAAGTTCGATGAGATATACTTCGGCATAGGCAGAACCAAGGTTCGGGTAGGACCGATTTTTGTGTGCCCCAATATAGAGGTGAGACGTGAGGTACAATCTCCCATAAAGCGGGACGGGATGAACACAGTTAAGGTCATCATTGCAAATAAATCAGATCAAACAGTCACTCAGGCAATAATATCAGATATGATTCTGGAAGGCGTGGAGGACATGAAGCGCAAATTCTGGGAAGTCAGGAGTTTGAAGCCGGATGATGAGAGAGCTTTTGAATATGCGTTTACACCGGCAGAGGATGCTAAGTACCTTAGATTTGATGGATTGAGATCCAAAGTAAGATTCAAGAGATTTGCACCCCAAAAATTCTTTGATTTTGTATCCAAACTTCTTACAGTGGATATGGACTAGACGTTTCTGCTATTGTAGAGGATAGCCAAGATGAGTGAACCCGGAGCTGTTATCTTCGACCTCGATGGGACTCTGGTGTGGTTTAAGATAGATTATATGAGTGCAAGAAAGGAGGCTATCGAACGGCTCAGAGAACATAACATAGATGCTAGATTCCTGTCAACTACTGAGCCTATCTTCACAACCTTAGGGAGAGCATTTGATTATCTCAGGAAACAAGGAGCAAGAAAAGAGGAGCTTGATAGAATAAGAGAGGCA
>JBHLPL010000029.1:0-19061 GCA_048939465.1 Promethearchaeota archaeon
AAATAGCAATACAGTAAATACCATACCTACAGCCAGATTGCCCTTTTTTATGTGGCTCCCCTCTATAGAATTCTGGTGTGTAGTTGATAGTCCCGTCTAATATTTAAGAGTGAACCGCCTCATCCTTTCGGATCGGGCAGGAACACAAGTATCTTGATTCCGGCCATTCTCCTTTCTCGCCTCTTCCCAACCATTATAGAGGTTCTGGAAAACTCTTATCAATGTTATTCTGAAGAATATGCCGACTCTACCAACATTCAAGAAGAATCCCAAAGACCATTGAAATCCTATCTTATCGGTATTTTAAGTATCGAATCTCTCTAGAACATATGTTCTGACTTTAGGACCCCAAGGATTATGGATCTGGTCCAAACAGGAAAGCCTACCCTACCTTAGACCCAGCCTTCCTTTTTCAGTATGTTCATCGAGACTCTGTTGCTCGGCCCATCTCCTCTTGCAACGGAGACACCGACGTTCTCCCCAACAGCTTCCTTTATTTCTGCGACATCTTTATGGGTGAATCCGGGGCAAAGAAGGATGGAATGTATGCCTTCCTCTTTCAGAAGTCTCTCTGATGCATTAATGGCTTCTGCTTGGCTTTTTACAAGCCTTATGAATAGTCTGAACTTGGATGTTCCAACCTGCCACTTATGATTCTCAGGATCTGCATCCGGGGTGTGGGCGATGAAAGCTACCTTGAATACCATATTATTCAACTCCTCACGTGCTTTTTGGCTGCCATAGCCTTAATCTTACGGAATATTAAGGTCGCATCTGTTATAAGATTTCATGAAGAAGATTGAAGGTGTTTTGAAAATTGAATTCCTTCATAACATTTGCTCTAACAGAAGGGAATAGATCTAGAACATACTCTGATGTTATCACCTACTAATAGTCAGAAGCAGGAACAAAATCGCCCTGTTTTATCCTTCTTATTTCTTTCAGTTTCTCAACATACCTCTTAATAGACTCTATTTCAACAATTGAGCTCTTCTCTGCAGGAATCGAGAGTTGTTTAACCTCATAGCCTTTGTCCGCTATGTATTTTTTGGGAATCTCATATTCTATACCCAAATCTATGCACATCGATGGAGCCCAAATCTTCGTCATTACTGCAGTTCCCATGTGGTGTATAAGACACTGAACTACTGAAACAGATAGCACCTTATCCAAGGGAATCTCCCAGTTCTCCTCTTTTTCCTCCTTCTTGTATCGGAACTTGAATTTTATCAACCTTTGAGATGTAACAAGTAGACCTCCATCTTCGGACGAGAAAATAATAGAGTAATGGACCCACTCATCTGGACCAAGCAATTCCCTAGCCTCAACAGGTAGGGCCATTCTGAGTTTCTCTTGTTCAAGACAAAGTTCTACTCTTTGCTCATTAGGAACCCTGTAGTCACCTGAATCATCTTTTATTAGATACAGTCCGCAGTAATAGCATCGTAACTGCTCTTTTCCAGTAATAAAAGAACCACAGTAGGGACATCTATTGTGTTTTAAAAAATACGAGGCTTCTTCAACACCGAAATTCGCCTCAAAAGCCAACCTGATTCTCTCTTTTTCACGTTCCAGATACTCTGCTTCAAGTAAGGGCCCTTCTTTATCCCACCAAGCTTCGAATTCCTTCTCGTTCAGAGTGAGATAGACCTTCTTTCCCTTGATTTTGTCGATCATATTCCTGGGGAGTATGAATGATCCGCTTCGTCCAACATAATGGGAGGAAACCGTGGCAAGAATTTCATTTCCTAAAATCTCTCTGACCACACCTAGCTTCTTGTTATCAGAACTTCGGACTTCTGAATATTTCTCTGTTAACTTGGATATCTCATCCATCAAAATCCCCCTCCAGTAACTCCGTAAAGATAGTGACAAAACGATTTAATATAATTTGCCTTGCCAGAATCAGAAACGGCAATAGCCATACGATCACAGATTCTCGTTTTTTTCGTTTTAATAATCTGAATCATTTATAATGCAGTGCAAGAATATTCAATTGAGTGGACAAGAAAGATTGTCCCTTAAGGCGATCAGAGTGTCTCCAAAATGCTCGTGGTGTGGAAAAAAGGGAGAGAATGTTATCCACGAAAAGTTGAGTTTCAGAGGGGCGGCTGAGGAAGCGTTTTTCTGTAATCTGGATCACTTAGAAAAAACACGAGAGTTCCTAAAATACGCCGAGTCTCATTTCTGGCATTTTATAATGAGCATAATAGTACTTCCCGTTATTGGTATGTTAATTACATTTACGATCCTGGAAAATGTAGGTCTGCTAATTATCTTTGGAGGATTGGGTCTGACAATCATAGTATTCCCATTTGCAACCCCCCAAACAAACAGTCTATTAGGATTCAAGAACGCAATTCGACTCATTAGAATAATCGGAGTGGCTTTAGCAGGTGCAGGGATAATTCTGCTTTTACTATGACAATCTTTTTCGCGGCTTTTTTAGTGATGGCATGAAAACTGATTTGATGTGGTTTTCCAGTAATCCTTATATCTCTGAAAAGGCTAATTCTTCCTCCGGGGAGAAATATGGCAGGATTTCGTTTTCATTATGCAGAGTTGCTCCTGTTATCCAGCACGATTATCGGAGTCCTCATCCCCTTTTTCGGTCCTTTGACTGTATGTCTCCGTCTGGCTATATGGGATAGTTGGACTGTAATATCTGTTATGACACCTCTGACCATAATGAATATTCTTATAGGGATTTCATGGCCCCCTCTCATTGCTGTAAGCATTACTAGGTTCCCCGAGGGACATTCAGAGCCAACCGCCCGACTAGGTCTGAGAAGACTGATATATTTTATTCTTCTGGTGGCCGCAATAATCCTCTTCTGGCCAGTACTTATCCGTGCATTACCAAACCTACCGGTTGGTACCAGATACATATATATACCTGAATTCGAAGGGGGACTGATAAGGCCTTCGGCAGGAGTAAGCATAAGCTTGATCTATTTCTTCTATATCCTGATCGCTAACATCTCAGTCTGGAGTTTTGGACATTTCAAAAGACTAAGAATAGCAAATCCTCCATAAAGAGAAAACCCTGTTTTGCGGGTGTTCTAATAACAGGATTTATTCCTGAACCTTTTGGAACACATGTTACATATGGCTAAACTCTTCTTTCGAGTGTTCCTTTTGGAACGGAAGACTTAAGTGTCTCACAGATTGGAGTACTTTATGAAGGAGTGATTCCTGCACCAAGGCATATGTGCCAAATGACGGGGAGGGATATGGAAGGATGGGGGAGAGTGAATTTACGGAAGGTGCTGTTAGTCAATTACTTTTCGTGATCGGTGCTGCTCTGACGATTATTGTCTCCCTCGTCGTACCTATTATTGCCCCAATTACTGGTCTTTATGAGACTTACATTGCTATTACATCAATCTTTGCATTGCGTCCAATAGATATTGACTGGCACTCTCCCTTAAGAGATCTTGATGGTCGACCATACTGGGCCAGCAAAATCCTTTTGCCATCAATTGTTGGAATTATCAATTCTGGGATTCTTCTTGTTTCGATCGTACTGTTAGTCAGGTCTGTCACTGGAGTGACTAAAAGATTCAATCCGAGCGATACGGGCAGGGCCACTACCAAATCCCTAATCGCTGTGGCCACTTTTGCAACAGTAATGGGCATGGTTTCTTCAGTGTTATTTCCCTCACTGATAATATATTCCTTCCGAGAGCATACAGGAGGAATAATACCTGAAATGCCGCCTTTTAGTTACGATCTTAACATCATGGGCTGGGCTCTACTTATTCTTGAAGTGTTTTCCGGGGGACTAATGATACTGTTGGTCGGAATCCTATTTCTAGCGTATCGGAATTGCCTCGAGACCAACAGGCTCTGGTATGAAACCGGAATAATCTACATTCTAGCAGGGTTTTTCTTAATAGCTGGAACATTCTGTTTCTCTATGTTATTATCGCCCATCGGTTTGGTATTGACGATTATAGCCGGAATTGCTGGGACAGCGGGCTTTGCCATAACCAAAACCTCGACGGAGAAAGAATTAGAAGGCCTACAGATGTGAGAAAGATATCATAAGTAGCCAAGATCTTGTCTCTGTGCTATCTTAATGATTGGATTTCTCTCAGAACAAATGTTCCAGTATAGGAGGCATTTCGGTCCGATTTACCTTGGAAACATAGATTTAAATCGTTCAAAGTGATATTTATACACGATATTAAGGGGGAAGAACTATGGATGGGGGACAACGTCTAGTCGGGCTACTAGGTCAAGTTCTCATTATAATCAGTGCTATCGTGACGATCATTTTTTCACTCGTAATGTTCTTTCCTATTCCACCCGATTCCCCCCTGCTATTCTCCATTATTCAAACACCGCCCTTTGGTCTCCCCATAATAGATTTTTACTACTATTATACCCCTTATTGGGACGTAGTAAGGGGCTGCAGTTTTAGGTATCCTGAAGAAGACTGGTTCAACTTGACTTCCGGATCTTCCTTCATCGGAATTCTTAATTCTTCGATCTTTTTCATTTCTATAATACTTGTGATAATCTCTGTTTACAGAACAGCCCAGGGATCAGGTGGGAATTCTGGAACCACAGTCAAAGCCAGAAATCTATTCATAGCTACTTTAACTTTTGCTTTATTCGCTTATTTCTTAAGTATCCTATCTCACGTGTTCTCGATGGGTATGGTTACTTATTCTTACGAACGTGTAGGATTCCTTGCAGGATTTCCAAAAGCATCATCGATCACCCATATTTACCTAAACAGTTTTGGCTGGATTCTCCTAATCTTACAGAACACTTTTGGAGTGATGATGATGGTTCTAGTTGGCGTATTCTTCAAAGCAATAGCCTCCGAAATACAAAAAAGCAGTCAACAAACCAGAAGGCTTTGGTCTGTTATAGGAAAAACATACGTAATGTTAGGTGGAACAATAGCCTTCACTATTTTTATAACCCTTGCACAGGCAAACATGACATTCTTGGTGCCAATAATGCTAATTGTCTCAGGAGTTGTAGGAGCAACCGGCTTCATCAAATTCAAACCCACAATGTTCCCAATAATGACAGGCACGAGCGGATCTATGAGGAATACACCGGGATCGGTTATTGAAGCAGTCTACGACACGGAGGCTTCATCAAAAGAAATTGAACTAGAAGTGCTTAAGAATGAAGGATACAAATTTGTGATAATCTCCGAAATCAAGTGTGTGAACTGCAGTTACGAGAATCCGATTGATGCTGAATTCTGCGTAAGATGCGGTCAGCGCTTGAAATAGAATATAAGCTCTTATGACATCTTATTTTGCTAGTGTTTTAATAATCGGATGAAAATTAATCCAGAAGCTTTTCCCCTTGCTGCTATTAAGATAACTACTTAAATGAATCAGAATGATATTGCTCTTAGTTTGGCACGACGGGAGCAGCAAGAGCAAGATAAAGCCAAGAAACCCATTTCTAGTATTTTAGAAAACCCATGCTTGGGAGAGTGAGGCGTTTGGTAACAGTCAGAAAAGCAAGAGTAGAGGATTTGGATGCCATAAACGAGCTGACCGACATAATGCACAGACATATGGCAAATCCCTACAGGTTAGAGTTGTCAAAGGAGGAGCTTGAAGAAGAACACTTCGGTGAAGGAGAGCTGGAGAATACATACGTCGCAGAGAGCGCAGGAAACGTTTTCGGATATATTTCGTTCTCTAAGGGAAAGAATGAGTGGGCGGGTCCCTACTATGAAATTGAGCATATTGTGGTCGCCGAAAAACACAGGAGGCAGCGTATCGGAAAAGGACTCTTCAACATCGTTCTTGAGAAAGCCAAAAGAGAGAAGGTAAACATCACAGCGGGGACGCTTGCGAAAAATCAGGGGGCGCTAAGATTCTATGAAGAACTCGGCTTCAAACCTCTGTCCATAGGCCTTCTGCTCGACATTCAGAAAAGGATACCAGAGTAGGGTGTGGAGTTTCACAGGTCCATATAATAATGAGCTGCCGAAATCTCTTTTTTGCTGGTGTTTTAGTAATTGGATGAAAGCTATTTCAAGACATCATTTTCATTAACAGATGTTTTCAGGATCCCAGATGAAGAGAGACAATCGAATCTCAGTATCGAGCCACATCATCTGTTACATCCAAGTCTCGACCGCACCTTATGCAAAAATCAGCATCCGCAGGGTTCTTGTAACCGCAATCAGGACATGAAAGCACAGCTGTTTCTGATCCAACATCTTCGGGTGTTGTTTCTTCACGATGGGTTGGGCTGGTGATGGAGTCAACCATAGGTTCAATTGCTTGCGTTCCTCTTGATGAAGACCAATAAATACCGAAGACTGCCAAACCTGCAAGGACGAATAATATTAAGAACATGGAGACAATTAGGAAAATCCCCCCACGTAATCGCCCAATTCCCCCAAGTGCAAAAAATGCCAATAGGAAGAGCACAAGTATGGCACAAATGGCACTGCTGCTCCTTTTATCGCGTGTACTCAGACTCCCCATCCCTCCATCAACTAACTACAGAATTAGCACTAAAAAATCTTTGCAAATCTTGTTTTGCTGGTATTTTGATAATCGGATTAGTCAATTACCACGAATGGTATCGGCTGCACTACCAAAGTGTATCCCTCTCCAAATAACCCGAAGGATGAACTACCGGTTACTGTATATGTGCCCGGCGTGCTTGGAGTCCAATTCAAGGTTTGCTGTGTTGACTGATAGGGACCGAGTGTGATATTAGACACATACATAAGATAACACGGATGATCCTGAGACCATTTGTAGATGATTGTGCCGTGGGCGTTTCTGATCAAAAAGTCAAAGAGATCACTACATGGAAACCACAACTCAATTGCCCTTTCGGCAGTGTTTGTTAGAATGAAGGTTACACCCATAACCTCTCCTGCCGTATGCTGATTCGCAGCGATCTCAACCCTTAAGCTTACAGGAGGGGCAAAAGTGGGTTCGGACCGAAGGTGTCGCCAAAGTATGTAGGCCACTGGGGGGGTGGCTACAATCACGATTATTAGAGCCGCAATTCCTATCATTGTTCCCTTTTCCATTCCTATGGCCCTTCTGGAAGTCATTTAAGTTAGGAGGCAATTCTGACAGAATTGATTTTTTTCTCCCTCTTCCCTCATATCATAGTTGATTTGATTCTATAAGAAGATTCAGAAATCTTGTCTTGTGGTGTTTCAACAATCGAATGAAAACTACAGGCCTTGCTCGATGCTGCGACCGCATCCTACGCAGAATCGTGCGTCACGCGGATTTACACAACCACAGTAAGAACACACGAGTTTAAAGGTAGAGACCGGTACGAATCGTCTTGCTCTTTTTCTACGTAGTAGTTTCCCTAAAGACTCCTTAACAGATTTTAGACGTCTATCAGAGTACGCCTTGACAGCCATTGATTCAGGAATTCTCTTCCGAAATTCTCTTATCTTCTTGACACAAAATCTTAATGCCAGGAATACTCCAGGAATCTCTGATCTCTTCTTTCCAGACCGCTTAATATATATAATTAGAAAATTCGCCATAGACACATAATTCCTGAGGCTTTCACGGGCAGCCCCTGCCTCCCATTCATAACCTAGCCCATCAAGGTATTTGGGTGTTTTGCGCCTTTTCAGTTCCATAATCCTTACCGTCTGGTTCTCCATCTTTTTGAATCATATTCCGCAGTAATCCATCCTGAGATGGTACTTCACTGCGTAACGATGCAAACATATTGCAAACACAATTGCGAGAATATCTGTGGCAAAAGCTATTAATGTCTTTCCTCTTTGAAAAGGCTTTCCTAAACCTGAGGCTATAAGATCTTAAAGATCCTATTTTGATGGTGTTGTAATAATTGGATGAGGAACGTGTTTAGGAGCTTCTCGTGCAGTAACCGAAGCTCACTATCGGCTACCGTAGATTTCATCTTTTGCTGCTCAGCCCTTCTAGCTTCACCAATCCATTCAATCAAATTCCAACGGATCCCCGTATACCTCGGAATAGCAAAATTCTTGAAGACCTTTTCTTGGTCTGGGCAGAGGCTCTTCGTCAGGAATCCCTATCGCAACTAGAACGATAATGTCCATGTGTTCCGGTATCTTCAACGTCCTCTTAACCTCATCAACCCACTCTCTTGGGCGCGACTCATAGTTGGCAATCCAGCAGGTTCCATAACCCAACGCAGACGCTGCCAACACTATATGTTCGGTAGCAATCATAGGATCCCGAGTAGCCCACGTCGCTCGGGCGCAGCACGAAACACCGGAATCGCCAAGCACCACAAAAATGGCGTTGGCGTCTTTGATGAAAGTCTGAGTGGAAGGTCTCGCAAGAAGATTTTTGGTCTTTCGATCAGTTACAACTATGAATCGCCATGGTTGATCGTTGTTAGCGGATGGCGCAAGTCGGGCAGCTTCAAGGATTTTCTTCAAGTCTTTCTTCGGAATGTCATACTCCTTGTATTTTCGGATGGATCTTCTCTTCTCAACTAGCTGAAAGAAATTTCTTGCAATATCCAGTTTTTTCTCAACCACTCTTACCATCTCTTATTTATTGGGCGTCCTATATATTGCAAGGAAATATATAAATATATTGGATATCCAATAATTAGATTATGAAAGAGAGCTGCTGTCCTGAGAAGCCGGATTGTTGCGATATGCGTGGAATGCTGGCCTTCCAGATACTCTGGCTTCTCTCCAAAAGGCCTATGAACGGGCAGGAGATAGCTGAGGAGCTGCAAAAGAGGAGGGGGGCAAAGCCAACAGCAGGAACACTGTATCCTGCGCTGAAAGATCTTCGAACAAGAGGACTAGTGGAAATGGAAAGGAAGGGCAGAAGAACAATTTATGTGCTTTCCGAGGATGGCAAAGAAGGGCTTGAAAAAGCGTCCAGATATTTCTGTAATGTTTTTGGAGAGATCTTCCAAGAATGCGGTGGAAAAAGATAGAAAGATCTGGCGGCAATCTTTTCACAGATTCTTACGGGAGATGTCAGAAAATTGAGCGTTGAGGTAGATTTGAGAAGAGCAGAAGAAGATGATCTTACATTCATTAAGACACTCCTTGAGGAAAACGATCTGCCTCATGAGGATATTCCTTCCGAGTTCATTCATATGTTTAAAGGGTATGCGGGTTCCGAAGTTGTGGGCGTCGGCGGGGTGGAACTGCGCGGGAAATACGGTTTGCTCCGATCGCTTGTCATTGAAGGGCCATTCAGAGGGAAAGGATACGGAAGATCCTTGTGCGAGAAGCTGATCGAATATTCGAGACTAAAAGGAGTAGTTGAGTTATATGCCTTGACTTCAACGCCAGACAACATCGTCAAAAAGATGGGTTTTGAAAGAGTTGACCGACGCGATGTTCCGCAAGCTGTTCAAGAGACAAGGCAGTTTACCGATCTTTGTGCCTTGTCAGCTATCTGTTGGCGTATGAGGTTGTAAGGCGGGGAAGAGTCAAGATCTGCTGGCTAAATGAACTGAATAATCGAATGAAGACTAACCTTAGATCTTTTTTTCATTTAGTGATGCTCCAAGATATACATCCGAGAGTTGAATCAAAAACATTCGAGATCGCCGTATAAAATATTCTTAAATGACACTATCTTCAATTATACCATACGATTGATTTGGGGATAACAGATGCCGAGTATTAAAGTAGATAAAATGGATATCAATGGTTATATTGCTTACCCAGAGAATAAAGATGGTGATGGTATACTTGTTTTGCACGCTTGGTGGGGATTAAATGAATTTATCAAACAGTTCTCTGAGAGGCTAGCAGGAGAAGGGTTTTTGGTGCTAGCACCGGATCTTTACAAGGGAAAAATAGCAGATAGCATTACAGATGCAGAAAATTATAGCAACAATTTAGACCCGAGAGAAATTAGTCCCATCTTGGAAAATTCGGTTGATTTTCTCTTGAAACATCCGAATTGCAAAAGTTCCAAACTCAGTGTTATTGGATTTTCTTTGGGAGCTGGCTGGGCTACGTGGTTGGCCAATAACAAATCAAAAGAAATCGAGAAAGTAGTTCTTTTCTATGGTACTGGAGATGTTGATTTTTCTAACACTCTTGCTTCCTTCCAGTGCCACTTCGCTGAAAATGATCCTTATGAAGAAACAGAATATGTCAACTATTTCAAAGAGAGACTTCAAGAAGCGAACGTAAAGGCTAGTCATTATACTTATCCAGGTACAAGTCACTGGTTTTTTGAGACGAATCAGGTTAAATATTTTCATGAAGAAGCTTCAAAATTAGCTTGGAAAAGAACTCTAGAGTTTTTGAAAAAGTGAAATCACAAATCCATTGAATCTGATTCTTTTGTAGTAATCCATTTCGCTTTGCCGATGGTTTTCTTTCATGATGTCCGTCAAAAACTCCAAAAACCTTGCTTTGCTGGTGTTTTAATGATTGGATGGGGGGTAATCTAAGAGCTTCTTCCGCGTGGTAATGCTTCCCGAAGAGTCTCTATGAAAAACTGGCTCCCTTTAGGTGTGCCTGTAACGATAAACAAGTATATAGATGCAACACCGATGATCTTCGCAAGAGTATTAAATCTTCGTCCCAAAGGATTTTCTCCCCTGATTCTCAGCAATTATTCATCCAATCTCTTCCTTCCCCAAGGAACTCCTCCTTCCATTTATCAAATAGGCCAGTACTATTACGTTCATAGCCGGCACAATCACATACAATAGGAGCTTTGCAGGTAGCGAGTTCGTCGAATAGAGAGGATAGAGTATTAAGCCTATTGTGCTGGAAGGAAATACCACCGCAATCGCTATCCAAAATCCTAAATAAGGGACCAATATCATTATTGCTTTATCCCATGCCCAGATAGGTCTCTTGATAAGACCGATACCTAACAAAATGATGCATATTCCCCAGATGACTGAAAAGACGTCATAGCCTAGAGTTATTTCAAGAGGTACATAAGGGTACATGTGTCCTCCGCCTGCAGCAGCAAAGTCGAATAGTCCGGCAACGACTGACAGTGTGCCGGATGCTATCATAAATAGGCCCAGAATCAAATTCAAAGATTCTGATCTCTTGGAATTGGAACTCAGCCGAGGCTCCCCCTCTTCATTCATTTTGATTATTATTGCAGCTCAATAAAAAGAATATTGTTTTCGCTGGCTTTTTAATAATCGGGTTTTCTTCTAGAACATATGTTCTAAGGTTCAGATAGGACGAAGCAGCCTTTTAGAGTACGAAGTCCCTCAGGAAAACGTTGTTTGTAGCTCTGATCACGTTACCCCTTGGGTCTGCTTACAAAAAAGCACACCGTCCCTTCAATACTCCCAACCACAATGGCCACAAGACTAACTATCCAAAGAGCAATCTTGTACCAATCTAAGGAAATTATTAAGCAAGCCCAAGCAGAGTACGTTATCAAGTATGTTATTCCGGCAATCATATAGATTATTCCAGTGGTAATCCAAAATGGTTCATAAACGAAATACCTACGATATGCTAGGAAAAATATGCCAATTAAGGTCGCCGTTCCCCCTATGGTAACCGCTGGCATAATCAGAAACAGATAAAGATAATACCGCCAGATATTATAACCGACTATTGGGTATATGATTTGTGCAACTATATAGAGTACCAAGGCAATTGTGCCGGTAATTAATCCGAATATTGCTCCAATCCTACCTATTGGTGAACCGCTGAATCTGCGAGATATTTCTCTGATTGAAATCAAGTACAGTATAGCGGAGATAAGAAAGACTATTTGAGCGGCAATGCCGAACAACAATAGGAGTTCCCACATCCAAGAGAAGAACAACAAAAAAGCTGAAACCATAAGGAATATCTGACTGATGCCAGCCTGAAAAAGCTCTTTTTCAACCAACCTCCACTCCCCCTTTTGGCTTTTCAGATAATACGAGTTCTAAATAGTGGTAACGAAGTAGATTTGAATGCATGTAATTAATAAGCCTTCTGATGTCGTTTAGTTGGAATCTTATTCCTTATCTTGGTCATGAATATTAATTAGATCAAAGACATGCACGAAATGCGGTCGAGCACCACAGGAAAAATCTTGTTTTGCTGATGTTTTAGTAGTTTGATTTCTTTTAGAACATATGTTCTGATATTAGATTCGATTTGCCAAAATAAAACCTAAAGAGGGTTTGACGGGTCTAAATCGATCAGTATAAGAAATAATACGCTATTAATGAAATGTGTAGAAAAAGCTACACAAACGTGGTGTCACAGATGATAATAAGACGGATGGAAGATAAGGATTATGAGGCCTTCAAAGGCCTTTTTGAAGAGGCTTACGGTGAATACTTGAAATCCCTGAAAGAAAGAGACCCCCAGAAATATCAAAAAGAACTAAAAGAAGAAAGAAAAGTAACCCGCGAACGATTTGAATTTTACCTTGAAACCGGAAGCAGCTTCGTTGCCGAAGATGGTGAGGTTATCGGCTATGTGGTCAGTCAAACACTGAATTTTGTGCGCGGGTTTGACAGGTTGCTTTGGATTGAGTACGTAGTCGTTAAGAAGAAGCTTCGGAGACGAGGAATAGGGCTTGCACTTCTACGTAAGCTCACAGAATATGCCAGACGATCAAATGTAGATCGAATATATACAACAATTAATCCAGACAATGTGGCCTCCATAAGACTGCATCTGAAGGCCGGCTTTGATGTCAAGAACTGGAGAACTGCTTCTTACACAGCATAATTTTGACAGCAGGAATCAAATCTTGTTCTGTCGGTGTTCTAATTCTTGGATGAAAACTAATCTAAGAACTCATAATCAAGAAGAATGCCAAAAAGGTTCGTCTAGCCACGAACTCTCTTCTTCCTCATAACAATCAACACATAGATCATCAAAAGCTATGCAGGCTGGGCAGACCGATCTTCCGCAGATCGAGCACTCTACCAGATCCTCTTCATCGCAATCTAGACCACAGATCTCACATTCCAAGAATATTCCACCTTGTTACATGTATGTAATGATTTGCACCGTGGAGTTTTAATGGTTTTCTTGTTGCCTAATCTAAGAGCGTTTCAAAAATGAAATAAAACTGAGTAACAGACATTATCCCGAAGCAGCATCAGTTGGCTGTTTGTTATAAGAAGATAGTCGAAGATGAGGAATTGCTTAAGCTGAAGGAATTGCTCGTACAGAATCGGCCTTAGTGTGGAAAGAGGACCCAGAAAAGACCCCTATAACCAAACTCGAACATAAAGGAAAATGAGGGGGGAGGCAAAAAGATTTCACTTCTTTGACAAGATAACGACTGATTCATATCTAATCATCCCTTCTCTTGTTTTCTCAAGTTCTCTTGTTATCACTCTATCCTTGGTAAGAGCTATATCCTCATCTTTAGCCATTTCCCAGATTACCTTGTCATTTTTTACCTCCACATAGTTCGAATCTAGCTTGTAATGATTATTTCCAATGATTATTACGCATTTGGCCTCTCTTTTCATCACCCTACTCATTTCTTTGAGAGTTAGACGTATATCTTTGAAGAATTTGTAAGTTCTCATGGCAGCGTTTCTCCTTCCACCATTCAAGAGATTAAGAATAATGGCCCTAGCAGTCTCAGGGAGCTGTTGAAAATCGTCCTTTCTCTTCTTAATTTCGTCTATCAATTCACGCGGGTAGTGTCTTAAGTTGGGATTTCCTACCATGTTTTCATGCAATTTCTCCAATGAAGGGACGAGATCAAGTAATGTAAGTTGAGGATAGTCATTTTTGATGTAGTCCAATGCCGTGGAGTATGGAGGAGAGTTAACTATAGCGTCAATCGTTTCTGTTTTTATTCCGATATCCTCATTATTCCATTTTTTGCAGCTGTTCCTCATGTCTCTTGTATCGCCAATGTATGTTTCTGATTTTCCAAGACGAATCTTGAGAACCTCATTGAGTTTATGGAAAAGGTATATTCTTAGGTAAAGATTCCTGAGTCTTCCTTCTAAAACATCAACGAATTCTGCCCTTCTTCTTCTAGTTAAGTCGCTTATTGTCCCACTTAAGCCTAAAAGAAGGAAGTTCTTAATCTGTTCCTCAGGAATTGATTTTGCTATTTCATGTGCAACAAGAATCTTTTTGATATCGCCCTCTTTGTAAAATAGCTTAATCATCTTATCAGGCATTTTTTTGCTTCGAGCAGTTATTTCTTTGTAGTTATACTCAGATTCTACAAGTAATGAATCTCCTTTAGATTGGCGTTCCAGACACAAGATAGCAGCGTTTACTCTCTTCAGGAAACTCTCTATTTTCCTCCGCAAGAGTGACGTATCCAAAAATAATGAATGACACTTTACATTTGACATCAAAACTGATAACGGGTTTATCTCGATTCCTATACTGTCTAGCCCCAAAAGTGAAGCTTCAACTAATAAAGTTCCGCTCCCCGCAAAATTGTCCATTATAAGACCTTGATCATTTGGAAAGACATAATTCAGTAGTGCTCGAACCATTTTTGGATGGAATTTTCCTTTATAGGGATGCATATAATGTGTAAGGTAAAGGGAGGGTTCCTCTCTAATGGCAAAATAGTCCTCAAGACGCTTTCCTATCGCCATTGTCGAGGACGCAGGAATCCTATAGAGTCTATTCGTTAAAAAATCAAAGAGTGAATTTACATTCCTATCAACTTCTTCTTCGTTCCTGCTCAGCTTTGAAATGTACTGTGATTTTTCAAGAAAGTATTGATGTACAATAAACCTGAAGAGGATGTGGTTCCCACTTTTGAAGTATTGCACATTTTTGCCCAGGATACCTTCCGGAAAAATCTTATTAAGCAGTCTCTCCGGGTCTTCGCTACTTTTTATTACTTGGAAGAACTCTCGAGTGTAAGCAAGCTTTCGTACAAGGTTCGAGACATTTTGGATCTCCTCGGTTGTTCCATAAAATCCATGAAATTCTCCATAAGGCAGCTCATGTGTAAGAATGTCCTGAATACGTATATTATCAGTTGTAAAAAGCTTAAGCGGCTCTTCATTCATTACATCTACGAAATTCCTTACTCTTCCTGTTTTACCAAACAGACTTGTTAGTTCTAGTTCAGCGAAATCTACTTCATGTTTCTCCTTTATACTGTTGGAAAGCTTGAAGTAATAATGGACGGCCATTTCCAAGGTTCACCAAACAGCTCTTCCTGTTGAATCTCAACCCTTTTTACTCCTTATTTATGATGAAGAATATTTAAACACTGTTGAGCTAGCTAAAATAAGAATGATGTTTAATCGAAAAAGAGACCGATAGATTTGTGTTCCTATGACAGGCCTTCTCCGATTTTCTGCTTTATCAGCCGCGTCTTCGCTTGAAAGACCACCCTGCCGTTATCCTCGCATTGCCAGCACGGTTCTTTTTCCTAAGAATTGAAACCCAATTAATCTTCGACAAATGAGTTTAGTCTTTTAGTTTGGCTCTTCATGGTCTCGGTTGTCTCACTCAGTAAGGGAAACGCCTCCAATGCCTTTTTCATACTTAACGCTGCGATTCCTGGAGGCGGTCTAGCAAATGACCCTGCAAATCTTGCTAATGATGCACGTTTGAGAAGTACCGCTGTCAAATGCGCAAATGTCAGAAGCGTATTCCGTCTGCCGTATGCTTGGTTTACGGTATCATAGCCCAGTGTGGAATATTTCACATCTTCATTCAACGCAATTACATCCGTAAAATACAGGAGAACATCCAGCGGTATTTCTCCGACTTCAGGAACTAGCATTCTGATTCTGTCGATAACAACCGTCGGTGGACTGAGTCTCCATATCCCAGGTTCAGTTTCCTTGTGGTCGAGCATAAAGGCATTACGAACTAAGAGACTGCCCATCAGCTCTAATGCAAACTCGCTTTTCTTGCCCATTTCCAACAAAAGGCCAAACATATCTTCAAAAGTAAGGCTTCGCCTAAGTCTGTTTTGACCGAGAAAAATCACAGGAAACATATCGTTTGGATTGTTTGTTTGTACGCCGTCTTTTGTGGTGCATTGTTTGTAATCTGGGGCGGCTTCTTTTCCCGGTTTTCCAAGACAAACCTTGTTTTCGCCAATAACATATAAGTTTTGATAGGTCTTTGAGGATTGACTGAGACCCTTTGGCCATGATTTGGCTTCTTCTATGCTCTGCTTTCTGCGTGGAGCAGAGAACTTATTCAGTCTGAGCTCAGATGGGATTTTAAGTGCGTCTCGTATCTTTCGCTTAATTAAATTGTTCGCGGGTTGCTCATTAATCACGACTCCCCCCCAACGTTTTTATTCCTTAAACACTAGTTTTGGTTGATGCCTGTAACTATGAGTTTTTCCTATATGAAACAAACTCTTTTAAAACAAAAGAATCTTATTTTGTGGCGTTTTAATACTTGGATTTCTTTTAGAACGTATGTTCTAATGACTGAGACCCATTTTGCTTTCCAAATCCTCCGGTCCACAAACATCAAAATCGTTATAAACAGTTACAACAAAACATCACGCCAGGGGGGGTTAGTGCCACCACATGCTGCCCCCTCTTCGTAGTTATCAGAAAGAAAAAATAACTCCGTTCTCCCATAATGAAATCAAGGGGGACTCTCAATGAAAGCTGTTGTTTACCGCGGGCCGAAAAAAATGAAACCTGAGGACGTACCGGAGCCTGAACCAGCTCAAAATGAGGTCTTGGTGAGGTTTAAGGCTGGCAGCATTTGTGGTACTGATATTCACTATTATAGAGGTGAGTGGAAGAGTCTAAAGATAGGAAGAATAATAGGGCATGATGCTTCGGGGCAGATTATGGAGACGGCTCAAAGAGCGGCAATTGTCCCTTTTGTATCCTGTGGAGCCTGTAGATACTGCCTAGAGGGAAGACCCAATGTGTGTGAGAAATGGAGCATAATGGGCTTCAACAGAGACGGATGCTTCTCTGAATTAATAGCAGTGCCGAGAGAGAATCTGCTTCCAATACCTAACAACGTCACTTACGAAGAGGCAGCGATACTTGAGCCAGTCGCCCTTGCGCTTCACACTTTTGACCTGCTTCAGCCAAGGTTTGGGCAATGGGCAACGATAGTGGGGCAAGGGCCCATAGGGCTTGTTATGACACAGGTAGCGAGAGCTTCAGGGTGCAGAGTCATTGCTATAGATTTAGAAGATTACCGATTAGCAATATCTGAGAATTATGGAGCAGAGGTATGCATTAATCCAAAGAGTCAGAACGTTGTGGAAAAAGTGAGAACGATTACCGACGGGGGCTCGGGCATCGTTGTTGAAGCCGCCGGCAAAAAGGAAACTGTAGAACAGACTTCCAAATTAGTGAGTCGGACAGGAAAAGTAGCGCTGGTAGGTGAATCTTCAGGCACAATGAAATTCGAAGGTGAAGCGACTTTCTTCGGCGTATGGCTTAATCCCCTGAAATATGCTCTTGCGCTGGATTCGCTGTCAAAGGGAATCATAGATGTTAGAGGTTTGATTACTCATAGATTTCCTCTGACTGATTTCGAGAGGGCGATTGAGACAGCCACCGACACTGAAAAGAGTCCTGTAAAGGTGATTCTTCAAGAGGAGCATTAGTCAAAACCAAGAATCTTGAAGAATCTTGTTTTGCTGGTGTCTTAATAAATGGATAAAAACTGATCTAGGAACTCATTCAGCTGGTCAAAAACCAAATCACCTGAGTAGGTGTCTTAATCTCTTAGACTCAGATCTCCACCGCACGAAGAAGGAGCGTACGCTCAGCCCTTTCCAGAATTCTTATGAGAGAAGGAAATACGTGGCAGCCACACTTCTCGCAAACTGCTCTTGAGCCTAGCACACACGGCCTCTTCGAGTGACCGAACGCGTCAATCGAGATGGTGCACCAATTAGGACATCTGACTGTCCACTCTGGGGACCGGAGAAGGTCCAATTCCCTTCTCGTGTTCAAGATAAAATCTGGTTCTTTTCTGACATGGCGGATAAGCATGTCAATATCGGTATTTCGCTGTATATACGGTACCCAAAGGGGATCGTTTTCGGAAAATGGGGTATACCAATTGAAAACTATGCCACGAAAACCCAGTTCTGATGCAGCTTGAACGGTCTCAGATATATGTCTATGGTTTACTGTGGTCAATGTGCACGTGGCCATGAACCTATCTGATGGTGCAGATTTCATGTTCTTTCTGATGAGGTCATAAACCCCCTTCCCTCGAATTGCATCGTGTATCGCTTTTGGACCATCCAAGCTAACGATATATAGGACAGGAAGATCAGGAAACTCAAAAGTTCCATTGGTTACCAGCCAGGTAATCCAAAATCTGTTGGCAATGACTTCACACTTTTCGCGTGACAAGCGGGAGAGGAGAGGTTCTCCATCAGTAATTGTGCAGTGTCGAACCCCCCTCTTATATAGGCTTTCGACGACTTGTATCATTTGGTGTACAGTCAGCTCTGGCTTGGAAGTACCGATGCGGTTAAACTGTTCGTAGCAATGAGAACATTTCAGATTGCACCTACTCGTGGGCGCTAGGGAACAAGCGAAGGGTGTTCTGTCTCGAAGGAGTTTGATTCTTAAGAAACGGTATATCCCATACAGACTCTGGAAAGGAGTCAGATTAAGCATTATCGGACACCATGTTTCGAGATACTTTACGGAATCTTTTTCCATCTGTTATGGCAACGGAATGATGAAAGTCTGGAGAATCACTTGAAACACCACAAGGATTACGGAGACGGATACGCCGCCTAGGAGTTTCAGGATTATTGGGATGTCAATGGGCCAATCACGCATAAGTCGGACTTCATCAATGACTACTTTGAGTGATAGAATAGGCATGGAATACGGCCTGATTTGCTCAATAACTTGCTCCCACTGATCGGCCGACTCTATATCCCTTGCAACTGAGCCTATTATTCTCTCTGCGTTTACCAAGACGTGCGACATGTCCTCAGCGATCTTCCTCTTCTCTTCGACAAATACTTTGTGCATTTTTGCAATTATGAACACATAACCGCTCAAAATTGCTGCCAGGCCAAGACTGACCAGAAGCAGGGAGATGTTCAAAGCCTCGGCTATTTGCACGGCAAACGCCATCAGAACAGCTACAACAAACCCCACCAAAACGGAAACAAGGGCTATGAAACTAACCATCGCATCGGCCAGAAATTTATAACCCC
>JBHLPL010000116.1:0-5906 GCA_048939465.1 Promethearchaeota archaeon
AAGTGGGCTCGATCTTCGAAGCGCTAGGGTATCTCATACACAGAAGGCTCATAGACAAAGATTTTGTCTGTGATGTTATAGGCGAATCAACCATGATGAGTTGGGAAAAGGTCAAACCGATGATAGAAGACGCTAGAGAACAGCTGGGTCGGCGAATATCGGGTGAATATCTCCCTGTATTCAAATGGTGGGAATACATCTATAGCGAAGTGAAAAAAAGTTGTACTAGTTACCATACTAGTACACGGTGAACCGCTCCCAACTTCCGCAGGGAGCTTCCTGCTTCATTCATTCCCCGACGGGATATATCTGACAGGCTCTACGGACAGTTCCTGCCCTAAATCTTTACGTTTGCGAACTGGTGAGTGTTACCTCGACTCAATTCCATATGCTTGTCTTGAAAACAGGTATTTAAGCTCCTCGCAATTCATATCCTCCCTCTCGGATTGAATCTCCTTGGGGAGAAAAAGATAAAGTTCCCTAATAATATCACTAGTAAAGGAGTAATCTAAAATAGCTGAATGGAAAAGATAATTTCTAGGTGCACGTTCGGAGTTGAAATGCTTTGAGGAGAATAACTGCCGTTCAATATGGTTTGGGACCAATAGGTTGCATGATTGCCCGATTGGCCAGCAAAAGAGGAATTGAGATCATAGGGGGGATCGATATCGATAAGCAAAAGATAGGAAAGGATGTTGGTCAAGTTATTGGAATAGATCCTCTTGGCGTAAGAGTCGCCAATAATGCAACAGAATTCTTATCAAAAAGGAAACCAGATATAGTCTACCTGACTACCGTATCCTGCCTTAAGGATCTTATGCCTCAGCTCGATCAATGCATTGATGCGGGCGCAAACGTAATTTCTACGGCAGAAGAACTCGTTTATCCGTACGCTCAACATCCGGAGTTGAGCATCAAAATAGATGAGAAGGCGAAAAAGAGACAAGTTACAGTATTGGGTACTGGAATAAACCCTGGCTTTCTTTTCGATACCTTCATCGTATCTATAGCTGGCCTCTGTGAGAGTATTAACAAGATCAAATGTATACGCGTACAAGATGCGGCAAAAAGAAGACTGTCTCTTCAAAGGAAAATTGGGGCGGGTCTTTCTAGGGAGGAATTTGAAACTCAGATTCTGAGCAAAAGGGGTCATGTTGGTTTTATTGAATCTATAAGAATGATCGCAGATTCCCTGAAGTGGAATGTGGAGAAAATCTCGCAGGAAATGGAACCAATAATGGCGGAAAGGAGTGTCAAGAGTAACTACATAGAGGTTGAATCCGGCAAAGTTGCTGGAATCAAACAGACAGCAAGGGCCCATGTAGATGGAGAAGAAAGGATAGTTCTTGAAATACAATTCTACATAGGAGCCGAGGACCCTCATGATTCCATAAGTATCGAGGGGTCACCTCCGATACAATTCCACAACAAGACAGGGATAGATGGCGATGTTGCGACAACCGCCCTGGCTGTAAATATGACATCAAAAGTCATTGAAGCATCTCCAGGTCTAAAAACCATGCTTGATCTTCCACTTTCATCTGACATTCTCAAACTATGATCTGACTAAGAGGGAGGTTCATCAGTAAACTATCCCTCCTTGCGGAATGGGCCTGTAAACTACTCCTCCCTTCTGGAAGGAGCCTATGACTATGCTAGACCTTGATTCCCTTGCGTGCTTTAGCCTCATCACACGCCAAATCAGGGGCGGTTTACAGCGCCCCAGCCCGGCAATCCGCGTATGACGTCGGACTACGGAGTTTAACTTACCTACCTGCATCGGTTGTTAACCATTTCCACATAAGAGAGATGTGTGCCTTTAGATCTATTAGTACGTATGGCACAAACTTATCTAAGGATCCCTCAATTTACCTCCGTTCTTTCGGGCGGAGTCTCCTTGAGGTGGTTAGAATGAAGAAATTTGAAGAATATGAGAATATGACTCCTACCTCCAAGAAATTGTACGAGAAGAGCAAGAAGTTGCTTCCGGGGGGCGTAAGTCACAACATACGGTTTTTCCGTCCCTACCCTTTCTTCACAAGCAAGGCGCAAGGAGCATACCTCTGGGATGAAGACGGGAATAAATACATTGACTTCTGGATGGGTCATATGGCTTGTATTCTGGGCCACGCCCATCCTGCGGTAGTAAAGGCCATCAAAGAGATATTGCCCTCTGGGATACACTGGGGGACTGTCAACAAGATTGCACTAAGACTGGCCGAAAAGGTGAATGCTGTCGTACCATGCGCTGAAATGGTTAGGTTCTGTAATTCGGGCACCGAAGCCACAATGTATGCTACCCGTATAGCGAGAGCTTTTACGGACAGAACTACTGTAATCAAAATGGAGGGAGGCTGGCACGGAGGAAATACCGACCTAATGATTGGTGTGGGTCCTCCGTACAACAAACCGGACACCGTGGGTCTTCCCTATAGAATCTCTGATTGTATCAAACTTGTTCCCTTCAATGATATCCCTAACAGTATGGAGGTTCTCAGAAGTGTTGGAGATAAACTGGCTTGTGTGATTGTTGAGCCGGTTTTGGGGGCAGGCGGCGTAATCCCTGCAGATAGAGAGTATCTCGGAATGCTTAGGGAAATTACCAGAGACCTTGGAGCTCTTTTGATTTTTGATGAGGTGATAACTGGATTCAGGCTCAGCTTGGGTGGGGCTCAGCAACATTATGGGATTGTTCCCGATATGGCAACCCTAGGAAAAATACTCGGTGGAGGTGCTCCGATAGGCGCCGTAGTAGGAAAGAAAGAGATTATGGAGATGGCGGCTCCCGTTGAAAGAGAAGACAATAAGGTTTGGATTGGCGGTGGAACCTTCTCCATGAACCCTCTTACAATGTCTGCTGGTCTTGCTACTTTAGAGTTTCTGCAAGGTAATCCAAATATCTACTACAGAATCGAAAAGCTGGGAGAAGAAGTTCGGCAGGAATTGGACAATATCTTTGTCAAATATGGCGTGGTGGCTAAGACAAGCGGTATCAAGTCTTTGTTCGCGATACACTTTCTAAAGAGACTTATAGAACTCAGAAATCCTCGTCAGTATCTAGGGTTCGTAGATCGGGAAAAAGAAGCAGAATATTATCTCCGCCTTTTGAAACACGGGGTTTTCTTTCTGCCGGGACACAGTGGATCGATTTCCTGTGCACACTCTGAAGAGGAGATTGAAAGATTGCTGGAGGCAACTAAAGAGGTGGCAAAAACAACTTAACTCCGAGATTCTCGTTACTATTTGTCTAGATCCACATACTCGCTTCTTCGGCGGTTCTGGACAGCTTCCAGAAGTATTCTCTGTCTTCGCTAACAACTAGCATGATTTCATTAGTTAATCTAACTGGAAAAACATAAAGTCTTTTGAAGTAGTGCTTGAATGCCATCATAATTGTGGGACGTGCAGACGGATCCAAAATAACCTTCCTCAAATTCCTGTTCTCAACATACTGGTTAACTAACTGTTCCGCCTCTCCCCTATCGATCCTGTATTCTGTTGGATTGTTCCTTAGCTCTCTAACCTTTCTATCCCACTTGACGAGGATATCTCTGAAGATTCTTCCAACTCTCAGCTTCTGTAACAACTGTTGCTCAGAATCTATCGAAATTGTCTCCAACCTCCTCGCGCTTATTATTAAGACTATGTTCAGCCTTATAATCTTTATGGTTGATAGAGATGAAATAATCAATTATGGTAAATTCCAAACAGTTCTTATGAACCGAAATGGTTATTTTGCAACTTCCTGATAAAGAAATCAAGGTGAAACTATCATATGGCAGACATCAATGAGCTGTTCGATATAATCGAAGAAGAGTTGAGCAACGGCAGAATAGAGAGTGCTATTGATCACATTAACGAAGCAATAGAACTTGGCCCTGATGATCATAGGTCTTATTACCTTCTAGGCGAAGCCTACGTAAAGAGCAAAAAATATGATGATGCTATCAACGCTCTCACAAAATGCCTAGAGTTTTATCCTTCTGACAGAAGGGTAGATTTTGAGATTACAGAGCTAATATATGATCTGGGAAAAATGCTAATTAGAAACAAAAGATATGACGATGCTAGAAAATGCCATCAACTACTCCTTCGCTGCAATTCTAACGACTTCTATTTCAGGTCACTTTCCAGAAAAATAGACTACGTAAAGATGAGAGATCAGGGAAGTAGATTTAAAGACGCGATACATGTTTTGGACCTGCTGGAGAAGTGCGAGGGATACTTTCGATTTGCTCAGTACCGTGAAGCAAATCCTGAAGGGTGGGTGGAGGAGACCCGAAATGTGCTTTCAGAAGCAGCCGAACTTGAGTTTCATTTCGATCTGGTATGGGAAGATATGGGTATATTCTACCAATTACTTCTCAGCTTTGATGAGGCAATTAGCAACTATAAGAAAGCTCTCGACCTTAATCCAAAAGGTGTAACCATCCTGAATCATTTAGGCACAGCGTATCACGAACGGGGCTACTATGAAGACGCTATCAAGCAGTACAATCAGGCCCTGAAAATAGATCCCGACTATGAGGAAGCCAAAAAAAACACACAAATTGCTGAAAGCATGATTCTGAGCAGAAAAGCGGATGAACATAGGCGTAGAGGGGAGTTCAAGGAGGCCGTAGCGCATTATAGAGAGAGTCTCAGTTTGGTTCCAGGTAACAGAAAAGTAGAGAGAAGTCTAAAAGAAGCAATCAATTCGCATGCTGAGGCAGAAATTGAAAGAGGTAAGAGATTACTTAAAGAACAAAAAAACGATGAGGCCTTGATCTGCTTCAAAGAGGTATTAACCATAAAACCTGGTTATGAACCTGTTAAGGAGTGGATCAAGATAACGGAAGAAGCCCTAGCAACGGGGGAGTTGCTTTCCTCTGAAGCTGAGAAGCGCAAGGAAGAATTTGAAAAAAGCCTACACTACTTAGAAGCGATTGAAATACTGAGAGACACGACTACGGAAAGAGAAAGACGCGTAAGTGAATTGTCTTCGATAGTCTCTTCTTTCGACATAGTTTTCGCAGAAAGTCTGCTGGCGGTAATCCAGAGCATGCTCAGAGATAGCAAAGGGAGCCAGGAAATCATAACGGAACTGGATAGAATACTCAGTAAGAAGCTGGATGAACTCAATTTTGTAGATGTGGAAGCAATACCCTCCGAGATACCTACGGGGGGCAAACCCAGGTCTCTGTACTTCGATCTTGACCTGAAGGAATCGATGAAAACCCTCCTGAAGCAACCTTCCTCGTTGCAGAAAATGGAGGAAATAAACCAGAATATCTGGGAACATTATGTTTCCCCCAAGGCATTAAAAACAAGGTCTCCATGCAAAGAAAGGGGAATCAAACTTGTGGACAGGCGTGAAAATGGAGCATTTGGATATGAAATCTGGCTTTCAGAATCCGGAAGAATACTCCTAGGTGAGGTTGCTAATTACAGGTACACCAAGGATAGTAGCGGGGAAATAGACTCTGCAGAATGGTTTTTAGAAATGAAGGAAATTGACACCCACAATCCTCACGTGATACTTCATAAACATAAGATCAAGCAAAGAATCAAAGATCTTCTAGAGGGTACGAGTAGGTAATCCTTTTTGATCGGAAGAATCACTCTGGTTCGTCTTTCTTGCTAATCTCTAACTTGACTTCTTGTATGCCTCCCTTGTTCCACTGATACGCCCGCAGCTCGTCTCTATTGCCAAACTGGTCTGCAATCAGCCAAGGCACGGGATTCACCTTCATATAAAACTCATCAGTGTCCGAGGGGTAAGGCGGTGCAGGGTGAGAGTGAAATATTCCTACAACATCCATATTCTGTTCCTCGGCTTTCAAATAGATTCTGTAAAGCTCGTTTGGGTCTACCGCGAACCTTACAGCCGAATTTATAGTGTTTCTTAGAAAGACAACGTCCTTGAC
>JBHLPL010000030.1:0-18930 GCA_048939465.1 Promethearchaeota archaeon
ATCTTGTACTTTGTCCTGGATTTGCTTCATACTGACAGACTCTTTAATAGTGGCTCTTCTTGCCGCGGCCACAGGAGTCCTCGTTGACGCAGACCACCTTGTGGATTATTTACTGTTCAACGGCAGACTCGATAAAGACAGTTTCAGGAAGCTTCTTTCAGGAGGCCATTTCCAAGAATCAAGAAAGCTCTATTTGCCTTTGCACTCGTATGAAGTGCTTATACCAATTTGGATATTTGCATCAATATTCAATGCCTCAGTAGCTGCCACATGGATTAGCATCTCATTTGTCATACACCTTGTTCTTGATCAAGCGGCCTACGCTCCCAGAGCTCTTACATATTTTGCCATATACCGAGCCATCAATTCTTTTGACCTCACCTTTCTCAATCCTGCCAGCCTGATAGCATTGAGTCCCAATCAAATGTCAATAGGAATTGCGATTATTGGACCTCTTGCCCCAATCAGACCTCAAAGAATGACCTTAAACGTGGTCAATTGCAGACCCAATTTGTTGTGATCAACCCTGCAGGATTCCTTTTCTTTTCGGTTGAATGACTTTCCTCAGTCTGGATTCATGCAAAATGTTTGAGTCGGAATTCCCGCGTTTTTTCCCCTTGTCTTGGCGGAGCCCGATCCTCATAGGAGATGAGACATTTGGGATGGCAGATTCCTGATAAGATAATTCCACAGTCTGCATGTCGAATATGATGGCCATGCCAAAAATACCAACACCGAATTCGCCTTAGTTTCGTCAAAGAGCGTAAATCTTGATGAAGGGTGACCCTTTTATGGGGAAGGGGCGTCGGTGCTTTGCAACTTTTGATGTTAGCGCCGAACAAGAATTCATTTGAAAGAAATGGGGCCAATCCGATGCGATTTTCAGAGAAGTAAGCACTTAGATAGCGGAAGAGATCAAATATCAGTCTAGACGTACGAAAAGAGTAAGGGGACGATTAGAATGCTTACAATAGAAGAAATATCAAGGATGATTTCTAGATTAAGAGAACCTAATCTACAGATGAAGTTTGTTAAGGCATTTCAGATTTTGGCGGAAATAAGAAGAGAACTGAAGGCGCATCAACGCATATTGGATTTAACACAGGATTATTTGAACGCCTTTTTAGAGGAACTCACGGAGAAAGTCACGATAGAAAGACTGAAGTCTATGAAGGAAGACTTCAGCCTTGCAAAGGTAGACAGACTTGTGAAGACAGCTGATGACAGAATAAGAATAGTGAGCGGTAATTGAAAAACTTCCTTCTATTCTTTTGGTGATATAAACAGTCTATTATAATATACCTCTTGTAATAGCAGCTTGCATTTAGCTCTTAGGATTTCTAAAGGAATGGTAGGACTACGGGACTGTAAGATAAGTTATATAACCTTGGTCCAACGAGAATCACCAGCAATATTGCATATCAAGGAAATTTAAGTTTCAAACTCTATAGGAGGGCAGTAATATTGAGACTTAAGAATAAGATAGCCGTAATTACAGGAGCTGCCTCAGGCATAGGAGCAGCCACGGCCAAGTTGTTCGCGAAGGAAGGGGCAAAAGTTGTGGTGGCAGACATAAATGAGGAACTCGGACAGAAAGTAACAGAAGAGATCAGACAAATGGGAGGAGAGTCCGTTTTTGTCAAGACAGACGTGACAGTATGGAATGACGCTCAAAACCTCATGGAGAGCACTGTCAAGGCTTTTGGTCGAATCGATGTTCTTCATAATAACGCAGGGATTGGACTGATCGGAACAGTGCCGGAGACCACTGAGGAGATGTGGGACAAAACAATAAGCATCAATTTAAAGGGCGTATTCCTGTGTTCCAAGGCAGCAATTCCTTATATGAAGAAGCAGGCCGGAGGAGTAATCATAAACACAGCATCCAACTGGGGGCTGGTGGCCCAACCCGGATGGGCAGCATACTGTGCTTCCAAGGGAGGTGTGGTTATGTTAACAAAGGCCATGTCCATAGACCATGCCAAAGACAATATTAGAATAAATGCACTGTGCCCGGGGTATGTAGACACACCGCTTCTAAGAAAAGCAGTTGCACAATCGAAAAACCCAGAAAAGGAATGGGAAGATATGGGCAGGCTAGCGCAACCTGAGGAAATGGCGTACGGTGCTTTGTTCCTGGCAAGTGATGAATCGTCTCACGCAGTCGGTAACCTATTGGTAATTGACAACGGTGAGACCGCCAGAGGGGGGCAGGTGAAAGACCACTTGCCCAAAAAAGCTTCCAGGGCTCAATAAGAAGAGGAGCGAGTTGATGATATTGATTGGTCTTCTGGACCCTTTGGATATAAAGGGAATAAGGCTTAAGAACCGAATTGTGATGCCTCCCATGGCTACGGAATTAGCAACCACGAGAGGAGCTGTGACCGACAGTCTTATCGACCATTATATCAGAAGGTCTAAGGCTCTGGGCTTGTTAATAGTAGAGCACAGCTACGTATCCTTGGGTGGGAAGCTCAGCGAAAGGCAACTGGGGATATACGATGACATCCTCATCCCAGGATTAAAAAAACTCTCAGACGGTATCCATGCCATGGGTACTCCAGTCGTGATTCAAATCAATCACGCAGGAATGGCGGGGACGGAACCGGTTTCTCCTTCGTTGAATGAAAGAGCTAGAGAACTTCAAGAACAAGAGATTGGCATTCTGGCTGAAAGCTTTGCCGCAGCAGCCAAGAGAAGCATCACAGCCGGTTTTGATGGAGTTGAAATTCATGGAGCTCACGGTTTTCTCCTGTGCCAATTCTTTTCTCCTCTGACCAACAAACGCCATGACTTGTATGGAGGTTCTCTAGAAAATAGAATGAGATTCCCGATGGAGATTGTTAGAGAAGTTAAGAAAGCCATAGGAGAAAAGATACTCCTTTACCGTTTGGGTTCAACAGACCTGGATCCTGCAGGAATCCAAATCGAGGAGTCACAGAGGTTTGTCAAGGAGTTGCAGAGGGCGGGCGTAGACATAATTGATGTGTCTGGAGGTATGTGTGGCAGTAGGCCGACTCAAATACAGGACAGACAAGGTTACTTTGTCCCTCAAGCACAGCAAATCAAGGACGTAGTAGATGTACCAGTTATCGGTGTTGGTGGAATTAGGGATCCCGAATATGCTAATGAGCTTATACAGAAAGGTCAGATCGATTTGGTAGCGGTCGGTAGATCACTTCTAAGAGACCCGGATTGGGCTGTGAAGGCCGTTAGAACCTTGGAAAAAGACTTACTCTGAACTCTAGAAGTCATGAAAAGACCCTTTAGATTATTTCTTCTTAGCCAGAGTGAACAAGTCTGGCTTTATTGTAGCATCCAACAGTCTTCCTGTTATCGCCCAGTTTCTTGTACGTAGTTCCCATATTGTGCCAGACTGGCCCATGCTTAGTTTCGATTCTCACAATCTTCCTAGAGCAATCAAAAGCCTTCTGGTATTCACCCAGTCTCCCGTAAACAACTCCCAGGTTGCCCCCATGTCGAGTATCCTTTTGGATCGATCTTTAATGCCCTTCTATAATCTTTGATAGCTTCTTTGTATTTCCCTTGCCTGTAACTCATGTTTCTTCTCTGGAAATAACCTTTTGCCGAGATTCTTCCATTCATTTTTGTCACAGGTGTCACAATGATTCTTCAAAACCAACCAAGTATTCTTTGTGGGTCTAATTTAAAAGGAAAAGGAGGTATTCAGAATTTGGTAGCAATCTAGGAATTGCTACATGTTGGGAGGTGTACTATTGCCCGGAAGAGCTGGGGGTCGTGTAGATTTCCTGGAAGGAAATGAAGCTTGTGCAGAGGGGGCAATCGCTGCGAACTGTAAGTTTTTTGCATTTTATCCAATTACTCCTGCAAGGGAGATTGGTCGTATAATGGCTACAAAGATGCCAAAGAACGGTGGGATATCAATTCAGATGGAGGATGAGATAGCGTCATTATCCACGGTCATAGGCGCATCTTGGGCAGGTCTTAAATCAATGACTGCAACAGCAGGTCCTGGATTCAGCCTGATGCAAGAAAATATAGGATACGCTGTTCAAACCGAAACACCTTGTGTCATAGTGGATATTCAGCGAGGAGGGCCGAGTACAGGGCAGGTAGGTGTTCCTCTCCAGGGAGACGTAATTCAGTCAAGACGGGGATCTCATGGAGAATATCCGATTGTTGTGCTCGCACCGTCTTCACCACAAGATATGTTTGATCTGACCATCGAGGCGTTCAATTTGTCAGAGCTTTTGAGAATGCCAGTAGTCTTACTGGCAGACGCCTATGTCGGATTCATGAGAGAGAAGGTTATCATCCCGCCCAAGAGCAAAATCCGACTGATCAATAGAAAGAAACCAAAAGAAGCCAATGAAACAGCTTTTTTTCTTAGTGAGGATGTAGCCCCTATGCCTGAATTCGGCACTGGATATAGAACTCATGTCACCGGTTCATGTCACGATACTATGGGCTATCGAAAAACAAGCGACCCCAAGGATCTCGACTATTTGATTAAGACGATTTATCGAAAGATCGAGAAGCGTTTTGATGAAATAACCAGGGTCGACCTAGTCAACGTGGAGGATGCTAAAACCGTACTACTTACATACGGCACTTCATTTAGATCTGCCTTGTGGGCAATAAAAAAGGCAAGAGAAGAAGGAATTAGGATCGGCGGTATACGACTGGTTACCCTGTGGCCCTTTCCCAGAAAGAAAATTGCAGAAATTGCCGAGCAGGTTGACAGCATTATAGTTTTGGAGAATAATATGGGCCAGATATTAGATTATGTAAGAAGTGTTGCTTGTAAGATGACAGAGATCAAATTCCTCCCGCCAGAAATCCTGGGAAGTGTTCATAATCCAAAGCACGTGTTAGATTTCGTGAGAAGGGAGACAGGAAGATGACTCGTAAGTTTCAACATCCCTTGATCAAGTATATTCGACCAAGAGCTCTGCCTTCCCCCCATTGCCCGGGTTGCGGCGATGGGGTTATCGCCCAGTGCATTCTTAGAGCAATAGACGAACTGAAACTGGATTTTAAGAAGATCGTCTTTGCTTCCGGGATAGGATGTGCTGGGTGGATTCCAAGTCCTCTTTTTAATTCTGATGTGATTCATACACCTCATGGAAGGCCGATCGCCTTTGCTACAGGCGTGAAGCTTGCGAAACCAGAGCTGAACTTGGTCGTTGTTTCCGGAGACGGAGACCTAACAGCAATTGGAGGCAACCACCTTATTCACGCCGCCAGAAGAAACATAGGGCTTATGGTAATCTGTGTGAATAACTTCATCTACGCCATGACTGGAGCGCAAGCTGCTCCAACAACGCCCTTTGGACTTAAGACCGACACAACCCCCTACGGGAATCCAGAACATCCCTTTGATTTATGCAAGCTTGTCGAGGGGGCGGGGGGATCTTATGTGGCAAGATGGGCGACAATCCACGTAAGACAGCTCGTAAGATCCATTAAGAAAGGACTTCAGAGGAAGGGTTTCGCGTTTATTGAAGTGATTTCACCATGTCCTGTTCGATATGGCCCGCTACTCGATATGAGGAAGCCCACTGAGATGATAGAATGGCTACGTAATATTACCGTTACCAGAGAGAAAGCCAGAAATCTAACACCGCAAGAGCTTGGTCAAAGGATTACAGTGGGAGAGTTTGCTGATAGGAGGATCCCAGAATTGACTGAGCAACACAGATTGACAGGAGAAGGCGAAAATGGTCAGAGCTGAAATTCGAATTGTGGGGTCCGGGGGACAGGGAGCCATTACAATAGGAAGTCTACTGGGAAGAGTGGCTACACTCTATGAGAGAAAGGTTGCGGCACAAACACACTCTTACGGAGCTGCGGTGAGAGGCGGGATTATTTGGACAGAAGTAGTGATATCTGACGAAGAGATTGATTATCCGGGTGTGATAGAAACAGATGCTATCATCGTAATGTCACAAGAGGCTGCTGACAGATACGCTAGCGATATTAGAGAGGGTAGTACGGTAATAATTGATTCAAGTTTAGTACAGAAACCTTCAACTGGAGGTGTAGAGCCCTATCAGATACCAGCGTCCGAACTCGCAGAAAGAAAGCTGGGGAATGGTCTTTTTGCCAATATGATTCTGCTGGGGTTCCTGGTCGGACTAACAGGAGTCGTCAATAAGAGCAGTCTTACGAAAGCTGTGAAGGAAGGTATGAGATTATCTGACCTGAATATTAGGGCTCTTGAAATTGGTTTTACTCTTTCAGAAAGCAAGGAAAGCTCGGAGGGACGGATTAATGGGCAAGAACCAGCAAGCAGTGAAGAGGAAAAGGTTCGACATCGTCATAGATAGAGAACTCTGCAAAGGATGCAATATTTGCGTCTATATGTGCCCTACAGGTGTGTTGAAGATGTCCGATAGTCCAACTGATAAGGGAGTCCATGTTGCAGAGGTCAAATACCCAGATCAATGCACAGGGTGTTTGGCGTGTGAGTTGAATTGCCCTGATTTTGCGATTTATGTTCGCAAGAAAAAAAAGTGAATATCTACCAACGATCCTTGCTCGAAATCTCGTGAATGGATTTTCTGCCCCGAGGCTCTGGCTCCTCATCAGGATATCCTAGAGGGGTCAATGCAACAACCTTTATGTTATCCGGAATTCCCAAGACCTTTTTCACTCTGTCCTCTTCATAATGCTTCCCTATCCAGCAAGTTCCCAGCCCTAATTCAGCTGCGGCCAACATCAAGTGTTCCATGCTAATCGCCAAATCAACTGCATAGTAGGGTATATCATGGCTATGGCCGGATTGCTCTGGATCGGCACAGCCGACTATGATCAATGGTGCTTCAGCAACCCAATCGCGGACCCCAAGCTTCTTCTTTGTATTCTCATCCTTGATTACAATGTATCTCCAGCATTGTTTGTTTGCCCATGACGGGGCAAGACGGGCAGCTTCCATCACGTACCTAAGCTTCTCTTCCGGAACGGGGTCTGTTTTATACTTCCTGATGCTTAATCTCTTGCGAACCACATCCATGAACTTCATTCACTCATTCCCTCCCAGAACACTACTATAGGAGTGAGTCAAATATAATGCTACCTGCACGGCTGTTTGCTGTGGAAAGTTACTTAAGGAATTATAGCCAAATATCTGTTTCCGAGCCTCGAAAGAGAGCCTGATGAATGATATCACGGTCGCTGAGGAGTTGATTGAGTGAGTGTCGTAGATAGGATATTGGGGAGAGGCCCCGAAGACATAGCAAAGAAGCATGTAAGGAAGGGAAGGGAATACGTTTCCAAGAACAAGTGGGATAAGGCACTCATTGAATTTGAGAAAGCAGCAGAACAATTCCTCAAGGCAGGGCAATTCGAGGAAGTAGAGAGGAACTATTCGAGAGCAACTAAGTGCAGCCTGCGGGAAAAGAATTTCAAGAAAGCCTTGGAGAATAAGCATAGAGCTGCAATTCTAAGGCTGTCTTTGGATGATCTTATAGGCGCAGCCAAGTACTACGCCGCAAATGAAAAACTCGCTTCGCAGATTAGATTATACCAATTCGCACTTCTTTATCTCAACTTGAACGGATTATGCTATCTTGTTGCTGGCAACTACACGAAGTTCTCTAAATGTGAGGAGAAAACGAGGAAGTATCGCTCTCTTCTAAATGAAAGGACCGAAGATCACAACGTAATCTCGAAAATCTGGAACAGCATTACAAAGCGTGATGCTGATGAGCTTGGGATGGCAAAGAAAGTATTCAGAGAACTGAAACTGAGCCCACAGGAAAGAAGACTTGTTGAAAACGGGATTACATTAGCGGAGAAGGCACTGAGAGTGAATCTAAGTCTTACGGTTGAGAGAAAGGAAGTAGGTGTTGGAGAACATTTTGGCTTGGTGGCCAGCTTGAACTCGCCTGAAAAACTCTCGTTGATGGAATTCACTATGAAGTATCCTAGGAACATGGCCATGGTTACTGATTTCGCTTTGCCCAGAGATTCGGTTTCAAAGGTCAAGATCGATGCAAAAGCAAAAGGGAGCTTACCTGGAAAGATTCTGATCGGGCCAATGAAACTTTTATGCAAGGACAGAGCTGAAAGAGTTCTCATGGTTGTATCAGATCAGATAGAGCTGAGTATTCACCCGCCTGAATCGATCGTTGAGATACAGTTCTCATTACACGCCAATATCGTTTCTGTGGGCGAAGAAGTTGAAGCTACCATGGATTTAAGTAACATGAGTAAAGGCGAAGCGACCAACATTGTCGCCCGATTGGATATTCCTGAAGAAATCGAAATTATCCAAGGCACTATTGAAAAGAGAATACATGCTTTGGCCCCTGGCGAGAGAATGAGTTTTCTCATGGTGCTGCAGCCGAACAATGTCGGAGATTTTCAGATTGATGGTAAGGTCACGTTTGATGGTCCCAAAAAGAGTAATCAAACGAATCAGGCGATCCCTGTAGAACTAAAAGTTGAACGAAGATCAATAGAGTCTTCACCGAAAGGCTAAAAGGTAGAATTCAAGGGAGGGCGATTTCAGCCTCACGTAATGTGACAAGAATATTCCCCACGGGAATAAAATTCACAGTAAGACTTATATGATAACGCTTCTGTGCATAAATATCGTTTGGAAATGGATCAGCGATGTAGGGTATCTGTCAATCGAAAAGAAGGGAAGAGAATTGAAGAATATCTTGGTGGGAGAATTAAAACAACCGGCTCTAGAAGATCAAAGAATGGAAATCTGCGAAAGGAAGGGTATAGGGCATCCAGATACTATATGCGATGCCATAATGAATGATGTTTCGATAGAGCTTTCCAAAGTATATCTGAGGCGATTCAATGACGTCTTACACCACAACATAGACAAAGGACTACTTGCAGCCGGAGAAACAGAAACGGATTTTGGGGGAGGCAAAGTCACAAAACCCATGCTTCTGGTTTTTGGCGATAGAGCTACGTTTGAGGTCGGAACTGAGAAAATCCCAGTTGAAGAGATAACCCTGAGAACTGCCAAAGATTGGTTTAGAAATAATATTAGATTTGTAGATCCGGAGAAACATGTGAACTATCAGATTGAGCTGAAGAGGGGTTCTGAAGCACTGACAGACATATTCAAGAGAAAAGGTAAATTCAAAGGAGCCAATGATACATCAGCAGCTGTCGGTTTTGCGCCGATGACTGAAACAGAGAATATTGTTTTGGAACTGGAACGATTCCTGAACTCGGCAAAATTCAAAAAGGACCATCCGGAGTCCGGAGAAGATATAAAGGTTATGGGGTTGAGGAAGAACAATGAGCTCTTTCTCACCGTCGCTATGGCATTTGTTGATAGGTTTGTTGGAAGCGAGGATTCCTATTTCAAGAGAAAAGACGAAATCCTCGAAGAAATAAAGGAATTCGTTCCACCAAAGATAAGCCTAGAAAAGGTCAACTACTTCCTTAACACCTTGGATCAACGAGGCAGAGGAAAAAGCGGAGTCTATTTAACAGTTCTCGGTACCTCTGCCGATGGTGCAGACTGTGGACAGGTCGGAAGAGGGAATAGACCGAACGGCGTAATTGCACTGAACAGACCTTCTTCTGCCGAGGCCGCAGCAGGTAAGAATCCGGTCAGCCATGTTGGCAAAATTTACAACGTGGTAAGCTATAGAATAGCCGACCAGATATACCAGAGAGTCCCTGGCATAAAAGAAGCGTACGTATGGCTCCTAAGCCAGATAGGTAACCCCATCAATGAGCCACTAATAGCGTCTGCCCAGATCATACTAGAAGAGGGAGGCGCTCTCGACAGTATTTCGAAAGAAGTCGCTAATGTAGTTGAGGATGAGCTGGATAATATAGATAAATTCTGCGACGATTTGGCATATGGTAGGGTTTCAGTATACTAGACCGCTGAGACAGTTGGATTCGCACATTCAATCGCTAATCCTAATTGTCTCCCACTTGATTCGTTTGCTCTCTAGTGCCCGCTTTATCTTCTTCTGTTCTACAGTAAGTGCTGAATCTCCGGTCTTTATATCCATCAAAACAACCGTAATTGGTCTGTCTTTTCTATTATCCTTTATATCGGTATAACCATCAAAAATCACGTAATCAATGGGAGATCCTATGAATCTCGCGTCAGCAGGATTGTACTTAAATTCTGCGAAGAATGGGATCATCTGTTCCACAATCCTACCCTTAAGACTTGCTCTACTTCTCCTCAACACATCGTCTCTCAGTTGGGCCTCCATTTCCATGAATCTTTTCTCGGCTCTGATTTCAATCTCTCGCTTTGCCAATCCTCGCTCTCGAACTAGGAACACGACGACTAGAGCGAGAATTATGATAGTTGAAACGAGGGCAATTGTCAGGACATCCATAAAGGCACCCCATTTGGTAGTAGCAAAGAGTTGCATTTAAGCCTAGTGGAATTGATAACGATGACTGAGTCCCGGCTCCGTTTTACCCCCTTTCTGAGCAAAAGATATATGGAGAAGTAAGCTAATACTTGAATAATATAATTAGAGGGGGCATCAGTGGAAATAGAGTTCTGGGCTTTTGATGTCGGGCAGATAACCAGAGATAGATCTCCTCAAATCCTACTTTGGGGTATTGATCCAGGAGGGCAGAGGCTGTTAATCATCGATGATACGTTTAGACCATACTTCTATGTTCTGCCAAGAGACGGAGTTGACCCACGTTCATTAATGGAAGCTATTAGGACTCTGTCGGAGCCTGAGTCTCAAATAGTGGGCATTGAGGTTGTAAACCGAAAGCTTTTTGGCAGGCTTTTAAGGGTTCTAAAGGTTACGTGTCAGAATCACGAAGGATTACAGACCCTTGCTTCTAAGATTTCCGAAGAGAGATCAGTGAAGAATTGCTACGAGGCAGACATAAGGTTCTACATCAGATACCTAATCGATAAGGCGATTGTCCCATGCCAATGGTACAGAGCTCATGTAGAAAGAGTGAAAGAACCTTCAGGAATCATGGTGGATGCGATTTATAGGCTTTTGAAAAGCCCCGTACCGTCTACCAGAGATGAGCTTCCCAGCTTAAGGATCTTGGTTTTTGATATGCGAGACTATGTCTCAACCGGTATCGTGAATCCTGAAAAAGATCCGGTGATTGTAGTAACCGCCGCAACAAACACCGGAGAGCTGAAACAGTTTGCAGCAAAGGATCATAATGACAACCTTCTCTTAAATGATTTTGTAGGTTATGTCAGGCAGTTTGATCCAGATTTTATGCTTGGATATTATTCCAACTTCCACGACTTGCCCTTCATTACAAGAAGGGCAAGAATACTGAAGGCCAATCTTGCCATTGGCAGAGACAGCTCTGAGCCGCACCCTAGCGTTTACGGTCATTATTCTATTGCAGGCAGGGCCAATATTGATTTGTATGATGCCACAGAATTGATAGCTGCAGTAAAGCTGAAAACCCTAGAGAATATAGCAGACTTCCTGAAAGTCTCGCCTCGAAAAGACCGTACCATTATTGATGACATCCAAATAGCAGAGCACTGGGACGACGAAAAGCTGAGACCCAAACTCTTGAGATACTCCAAAGAGAATTCTGAGTCCATTAAGGGAATAGCTGAGAGATTGCTGCCATCTATTATATCAATGGCTCAGGTCACTGGTATGCCTCCGGATCAGGTTATGCGCGCAGGCGCAGGCTTTAGGGTAGAAAATATACTCCTTCGAGAGGCTTATCAAGCGGGAGAATTGGCACCGAGCAGAGTCGAGCACCCCCCGACCACATATGTCGGAGGTTTCGTTCTAGAGCCTAAGGAAGGCATATACAGTAATATAGCGGTCTTTGACTTCAGCTCTATGTATCCAAGTCTTATGATAAAATATAATCTGTCTCCCGACACTTACGTATCGCCCAAAGAGAAATTCTCTGGGGAAGAGATTACCACGCCAGAAGTTGGGCATAGGTTCAGAAGAGAACCGCCAGGCTTCTATAAGCGTGTTTTAGAGAGGCTTCTGAGAGTTAGAAAAGAGATAAGAGCCAAAATGAAGAACTTGGGTCGGGACAGCACGGATTATACAATGCTCAACGAAAGGCAGAAAGCTGTAAAGATCATTACGAATGCCACCTACGGCTATTGCGGTTGGAGGGGAGCGCGGTGGTATCTAAGGCCTGTTGCTGAAGCAACAGCTGCTTGGGGGCGAAACATAATAAAAAGGACTGTTGAGATCGCCGAAGAGACCGGATTAACCGTTATATATGGTGATACTGACAGCATTTTCATTTCTCATGATCCTAAGAAAATGAAGAGGTTTGCAAAGAGAGTCGAGAGTGAGCTTAGACTTAGGATCAAACCTGATAAGATATTTTCACGTATTCTTTTCACAAAGGCTAAGAAGAAGTATGCAGGGCTTCTCAAGGACGGGGCCCTAGACATCACCGGTTTTGAAGTGGTTAGAGGAGATTGGCCCGCAATAGCAAGAGAAGTTCAAGAGGAAGTAATCCGGCTTCTGCTGAAAGGCAAGGCGGTCAGTAAGGCTGTAAGATACGTAAGAGGTGTAATCAAGAAGATCCAATCATACGAGATTCCCTATGAGAAGTTTGTGATATGGGAGACTTTAACGAAACACCCCTCTGAGTACAAAGTCAGGGCTCCTCATGTTAGCGCTGCAACTAAATTGATAGAAGCCGGAGGAAGGCTTGAAGAAGGATCTAAAATTGGTTACGTTGTTCTAAAAGGGACAGGTCGATTATCTGACCGTGTAGCTCCCTACAATCTTGCAGCTAAGGAGGAGCTAGACGTCGGCTATTACGTAAACAATCAAATTGCCCCGGTTGCCTTGAGAGTACTGGAAGTCTTTGGTGTGACGAAAGAACAGCTTATCGAAACGCCCCAAAGATCGTTAGATGAGATTCTTGGTGATTAAAGTACTCAACATCAGCGGAAGCCCAACTGGTCAAGCCTCGACTCCATTAAGAATGAACGAAAGCTTATTTGATTGGAAGAGCGCATAATCGGAAAATTGCATTTTTCGATTATATAATCGAAAGACACCCTAAGTATCGCGAGGGAAAGCAAGAGACTGGCATCGAGGAAACCAAGAAAAACCCGGCTGTCAAAAGCGATCTTTTCGAAGATAGAATCAAAGAACGTGCGAAATGCCATAGCGAGAAAGAGGGAGATTGTTCCGCCTCCGAGGAAGAAACAGAATGTTGAAAGCCAAGCTATTGGATATTCTTCTCAATTTAGAATAAGATTTCAAAAAGCTCGACACAAACGGAGTTTTGGGGTGAGATTGTGGTCCGTAAGCCATATAGCGAATTAATGAGAAGGTTTTTCGACGGAAGATTTACATTTACAGGAGAGATTGAGCCTGGAAAAACGGCAGATCTGACAGGTGTTATCGAAGCGGGAAGACTGTATAAGGGAAGCGTTGCAGCAGTAAATATTACAGACTGCCCCATGGCTTCCGCCTATATGAATAGTCTGGTTCCTTCTTTTATTGTTCAGAAGGAAGTGGGAATTGAGACGATATATCAAGTTACCTGCCGCGATAGAAATAGAATAGCCATTTTTGCCGACTTGCTGGCTGCAGGAGCCCTCGAAATTGTCAATATCTTGGCATTAACAGGAGATCACACAACTCGTGGAGATTCTCCAGAGGCCAAACCCGTGTTTGATCTCAACTCTGTAAGTCTTATCCGCATGATAAGAAAGATGACAGATGAGGGGAAAGATCTTAATGACAACGAAATAGAACGGCCTCCTAGATTCCATGTAGGTGCTGTGGCCAATCCCTGCGCAAATCCGATGGAGCCAGAAATACTCAAGATTGAAAAGAAAGTGAATGCTGGTGCCGAATTCATCCAGACACAGGTCGTCTATGATATAGAAAGAGCGAGGCAATTCTTGAATAATGTTGAACATCTGGATGTTCCTGTCTTAATAGGTATTTTTCCTCTCAAATCGTCCAAAGCAGCGTCGTGGATGAGTCGATACTGTTCTGCGGTCAACATACCAGTTGAGCTAATGGATAAGCTGTATAAGGTCGAGAAGATAAGTGATAAAAATCTTCAAGAGTCTCACTACAAGGAGATTAACGCAGATTACTTCGGGGATTTTGTTCGCGAGCTGAGGAAAACCACGAAAGCTGCAGGCTGTCATATCATGGCGGCTGGATTTGAGGAGATAGCCAAGCACATAGTAGAAGCGTCCGGAGTAGAATAAATTTATAAAATGCTTGGTTATCATTATTCTATTCATCAAGGGGATTTTGATTGTGACAGTACGAAAGGATATGCCGCTATCCCCAATTGAATTGGCGCTGCTGACAGAGTGCCCACGCGAAATACTACTGTGGGCACCATTATCTAATTTAGAACGGCTTGGTATTGTGGGAAGAAAGGAAATAGAGTATACGTTAGAGGCCAAAATTGAAGGGAAGAAAGAGACTCACACCTTCTCTGAAATAACGTATGTGTTTTCAGATGGGTTCGTCAGACTGCTGCAGGAAGCTCTGAATGAGAAAAAGGCCAAGAAAATTGTTAAGCTAATGTACCGCAAAGACTGGACTTGCTTTGACAATATTGAAGATAGGAATGCGGGAAGAATCGACTGCTATTGCACAATCAAAGACAAGAAGAAAGGACCAATCATAGGGGGAGTCATTAAGAGTATGATTGGTGACAGCATTGTGACGCCATGTGAGGCAGTCTTGATTATGGCACTGGCCCGTCCAATCCTGCCGATAGGTGATGATAAGATTGGAAGGAGATATACGGCAGGAGGAGACCTTTATGCAAGTGTTTTGACGAAGTTCCTTGAGTTTATGCCTGGAGAGTGGATCGATAAAAGAGCGGTAAGCTTCGAGAATGCTATTAATCGGGTTGCTGAGTGGCTATGTGTTCGAGGTCTTCTTGATGATGACTCCTTGAAGGCTACAAAAAAAGGCTCCAGAATTAAGACTGATATTTTGGGAAGACTAGAAGGTGTTGCCAAATCAAAGGATACACAGCTGATTGATCGATATAGGCCTTGGATCCTGGCTGCGGGACTCATACCATCAGACGTCATGCGGGAGAGGGTGCCGATAGACTGGTTTATGCTTGCATATGCAACCCTGTATATGGAATTCTGTTCAAGAAACAAAGATGGAGAGTGGTTCATAATTCAGAGAAACTTTGGAAGTGGATCCGGTCAGCCCCCCTACATGAACAGGCTATACGGGGTTCAAAATCGGAAAAAATGCCTTAAACTGATAAAACCATTGGACGAGGAGACTGAAGCAAGGGTATATGAAAGAATGGGAATCAAAATCAGATAGGTGTTAGATTCTTGATTTGAGTTTCCATAATCTCTGCGCAAGTGTCTTTATATATTCTCCATTCTCGAGTCTGCCAACCCATCCAGTGGGTATGCCTTTGAAACCATGATATGCCCCAGCTATTGCTCCTGTCATTGCCCCTATTGTGTCTGTATCGCCTCCCAGGCTGACGGCATAGACCACAGCTGATTTAAAGCTGTCGAGATGAGACAGGAAAGAGTAGATTGCAGTGGGAACCGAACGGAACGCCTCAATGCCGTTTCCCAGTTCTACGATAACATCCTTCTTCCGCGGGGATCCGTTCAGAAGGTCTTGGATCATTCCAAGCTTCCGTTGATAGATTGTTTCTTCGGTTAGTCTGCTGAGTTCTGTTATAATCCTTAAGGGCTCCAGTGACGGGGGTATTTCGGGCAAGGCCAAAGCGATAGCACAGGCCTGCAGAGCAGCTCCTTCTTTTCCCAGTTTGTGGGAGTGAGTAATCTGACTAGAGGAATATGAAATGGATCTCAATCGATTGAAATCACCGTGATACAACAGCCCGATGGGGGCAATCCTCATGGAGGCTCCGTTCCCAAATGAGCCGTTTCCATCGAATAATCTCTTGCTTGCCTCGTTCCACTTCTCTCCAGACATTATCAGACCAAAAACGCGTGGTGGACCTAAACCATAGCCCCTTGTCGGATCAAAATTCCTTATGAAAGTATGAGCCATATGCTTTCCATCGAATCCCCTCTTTTCAATAAGGGATTCAGCTATCCCTATCATCATCTCAGTGTCGTCTGTATAGCTTCCTTCAAATTCAAAATCCTCGTTTCTTGATATTCCTGATCCCTCTCGGGGTCTTCCCAGAGCGTCTCCTATGGCAGAACCTAACATACATCCGAGGAATTTCGATTCCAGAATTTCATCATTCAAATGAATCACCTCAAAGCTTAGGATAAATCTCCGCAGGCACAGAATACTTCATGGATAATATTGTATAACTCATCCAGTCCTTCTCCCGTTTTGGCGGACACCTTGACTGTGCGCGAGCTTCCTTTCACGGAGGAGCTTGCTTTAAGAATACTGAAAATCAGATCCTTCATTAGACCCTCACTCTCAGATTTGATGACTGCTTCGAAGTAATTGGGATCATTGATCAATCTATCCAAATCATCTCTGACTTCCATATCTGACTTATTTAGAGCAGTGATTGTGGGGATGGCAAGGTATAACTCTATTGCATTTGCGAGTAGTTCAGCAACAACTAGCCCTGATGGTTTTGATGCAAAAGTGGCATCGAGTATGAAAACAGCAATTACTCGCCCCAGCTTCTCTAGCTTTCTTAATAATTCAGGCCCAGCCTCGTGAAAGAGAAAAACATCCATCTGCCCCGGAGTATCAACAAGTATATGTTCTTCTTCCAAATTGGATATGTTCCTTATTACTTCATCCGATTTTTCTTTCATGAGTCGAACTGCCTCTATTATTGCCGCATTTGGGCCTATTTGCTCTTCTTTCATGATTTGTCCGGTAGTGAACATAGTTCTAATATCGAAATCAGGTTGATAAGGGAGATTCTCGCACCCAGGATCGAAATTAACGTAATTGACCCCATATCCCGATTCCCTTAACCATCTGCCTAGAGAATTCGTAAGGGATGTTTTTCCCGAGCCTGCCGGACCAATGAAAACTACGTAAAGTGAAGGCCGTTTCAATTTATTCAAGGTTATCACTCACAGAGCAATCTGAAAAATAATATATCTACAGGCATTATAATTTTTCCAAAGAAACGATCCCCGTCCTTTCTTATTCGAAGTAAGCTCCACACTTTATACAAAATCTAGCCTCAGCAGGATTGCTGGTGTTACAGTTTTCACAGGTTTTGCCACCTTTTATCTTAGGATAAGCTTCTGACGGAGGTCGTACTACCCCCCTTCTTGAGGGTCTTGGCGGCGGCTTGAATGATTCTGGCTGTATTTGCATTCCGCACTGAAGACAGAATTTCGAGTAAGCGTCATTCAGTGTACCGCACCTGGGACATCTTCTGCTTGAATATTCTTCTAGAAGGCTTCTTGAGGGCTTTTGCTCCCAGTATGCAAATACCCCGAAAAGCGTAAGTCCTGCCCCGGGGATCAGTAAGACTACACCGACGCCTAGGAGAATGAAGTTCGTGGGGAAAGTGACTCCTAGGAAGGGAAATAGCGATAATGCGATACAAGCAAAACCAGCAATGACCAGAATAACTCCGTAGGGAAGTACATCTTTCGGATCCATGTTCTTTCCCTCTCGAATTAATACTAGCTTGAGCCTCGAGATATTTAACACTATTGATTTTCCTTAAAGGATGAGCAGAAGCACACCTGCTCCTCTAGGATTTGTGTCCAAAAGATTTCAGTCGGTATTTAGAAATCGAAGCGTCTGGTTAAGAAGGATGCCGGTAATGGAGTAGCTCGGAACCCAAAGGACCGAACGTAGGCAGCAAAAGCAGAGAAGGAAGTAAAAATCGTCTTAGTATAAAGGAATAACTTGAACCACTTACGCATCAAAAGATAAGGGAGATCCGGCAGGTTTTTGTTATAGGCTTTTGTTTCCGAATTGGTTATGATGGGTGAAATCTTCCACATTGCGGCGGACTCTAAGATACTTCGTAGGGGAAGTAGGGTATCCTAAACGGCAGGTATAGGCGATCTTCATGTATTCGGGGATGTCTAGAAGCTGCTTTATCTCTCTTTCTACGGATACAGCAGCGAAGGAGCTGAGAATCTGAAGGCTAACACCCAAGGTCTGCGCCATGAGCCACATATTCTCCATGACACAGCCGAGGCTCATAAAACCTAAAACATCCCCTCTTGAAGCAGGTGCCCTCTTCCTAGAATCATAGATGACAATCAGGAGCGTTGGACTGCCTCGGACGGACTGGTTCAGCGGCATAGGTGCCGTTTCCCGGGCAACTTCAGCCATTTTCGAAGGATCAACCCAGGCTCGCGGAAACATTGTGCCCAGAATTCCAGTTTTCTTTTCCAAAAATTCCTCTTTTGAGAAAGATAGCTGTTCATAATTCTCGCGTAGGAACTCCCCGGAGATACGTGATTTGATGTTGCCTATCTTTTCGAGAATCGACTTATCGTCAACGATAATTACCTGGAAGTTCTGCATGTTATGCGCGGTAGGTGCCCACCTTCCAGCTTCTAAAATCTGCTTCAAGGTCTCTTTTGATACTGGACGGTTCGGATCAAAGGGCACTCTTGCGGATTGTCGTTCTCGGATAACTCTCAGAATTTCACTCATTCTTGACCCTCACTTATCTAGGGCTGCTTGGACTAAGTCTTAGTTAAACTTGATTTAGTATTTATTAGTTAATAAGGAGTCAGATTTGAGTCTTTCCTCCGATTCAGCGATATCCTGACTTGTTTCAAGTGGTATAATCAAAAGATCAAAGGCAGTCCTTCAGATTATTAGCGGTACTGGACCAGGGACCTTGGTTGCAGTTCACCCCGGTCTGAAAAGGAAATTCTTATTATCCTGATGCTTACTTAGTCATCCAGGGGAGTTCAATGGAGGAAGGTGTTTCAGATCTTATCGGACGTTATATGTTTCTGATTACTAATGATAAGAAAATGGTCGGTCAGATAGTGGACGTATGTCCTGAGGCAGGCATGTTTTCAGCAACAATCACAATTGAGCCGGTCAGTAGGGATAATCT
>JBHLPL010000031.1:0-18875 GCA_048939465.1 Promethearchaeota archaeon
GGAGAAGAGTGTCCTCATACCTTCCCAATCCCAGAACATAACTCCCCCCAGGTACCTCCTACCGGATTCCCACCGGTTTTTCTCCTTGAACATATATGTAGAAAATCGCCCGCCCCAGCCCGAACTCCTCGCTGTCAATTAGCATACGATACCCATTTCTCCGCCCAGGAGAAGAGTCTTCGATCTGCCTTTGCTTCCAGACCTCCTTAACAATCGGAGTCAGGTCCTCGATTACAACATTCTCAAGCCCGGCATCCCTCATCCAAGTTCGAAAATCATCACGGGTAGCTTCACACAAATAATTCAGGCCAATGGTTTTGAGGTCAGCTAGAACTTCGTCAGGAATGGGTTTGGTGGTAATTATGTCCGTTAGTATCATCCTGCCCCCGCCCTTCAGAACTCGAGCCATCTCTTTCTGCCCTATCTCGGTAGGTTCTGGTGTGGGATAGACTACAAACTCGCTGATCAGACCGTCGAACTCCTCATCTGGCGAAGGAATACTATATCTCTCTGCTACACTGAATTCAATAAGGTCTTCAATTCCTCTTTTTTTAGCATAGTCTTTTGCTTTTTGAAGTAAATCCTTTCTCAAATCAAGTCCTAGTATCTCTACGCGGTCGTCTGCTTTTTCCCTCAGCCAAAAGACCATCTCCCCCGAACCACAGCATAGTACAAGAATCTTCTTTCCTTCTGTTGGATTCAGGCCTCTCCATATCTTATCAAGAATTGGACCAAGCATCAGGATTTCCCTATCATTCCAATCCACATGATTCCCCCCTTAGTTTTGACAGCTTTGATTTCTGAGCTTACTCCACTGTATTTGATTTCTAATAAAAGATTTATGATATTCTTCTGGTATGAGGTTTTTAATAGGTTCGATCATAATAGGTTAGATCGCAATGATGTAGAGGTGACTGAACAATGCGCATCACAGTATTTAATGGAAGCTCTCGAGGAGAAAAGGGGAATACGAATATCATGGTAAAGGAATTCCTCAATGGTGCACGAGAAGCAGGAGCTGGAACCGAGAACATCTTTCTAGTAGAGAAGAACATAAAACACTGTTTGGCTTGTTTTACTTGTTGGTTGAAGACGCCAGGCAAATGCGTGACAAGGGATGATATGGAGGATTTGCTTCAGAGATTCATGGATTCAGACATTGTCGTGTACGCAACTCCAGTTTATGTGGATAATGTTTCAGGGATCATGAAGAATTTCATGGATAGACACCTTCCAATCATTGATCCCTATTTTGAGAAGGATGAAAACGGAGAGTATCGCCATAGAAGGAGATATAGCAAATATCCAAAGATTGTAGCGATATCAAATTGCGCGTATCCGGAGCAAAGCAACTTCCAGGTAATTCATCTGCTGTCAAGAAGAATTGCAAGGAACCTGCATTCTGAAGTGATTGGTGAAATATACAGAGGAGGGGCGGAGATCCTCAGAAGCAGGAGTCCCGCACTTGCACCCCTAGTCGAAAAATATAAGGTGAGTCTGAGGCAAGCAGGAAGAGAATTGGCTGAGAACCTGAAGCTTTCAAAAGAGACCGTTCAAGAGCTGGAAAAGCCAATTATATCGCACGATCTGTACGTAAAGGGCCTTAATGACGCCTGGGACAGATATTTCTCCCAGCATGAGACATCCTCTACTCGGGAGTAATCCGAGCTTCTCTGTGTTGGTCTGTATCTTTGTACGGTTGGGATCATTAATGACTGTCAAGAATGGAGTCAAGGCCAGAGATTCAAAGGAAAACGTGCTAGATAGGCCCCTTTACAAAGAGTTTGCTTGGGCATATGACCTTATCGTTTCCGATTTGGCCCTGGTGAGATGCAATTTCTTAGAGAGAATGTTTTCACAGAGAGGAGTTCAGCCGGGGTCCAAGATTCTTGACGCTGGCTGTGGAACAGGTAACTATTCAATTGAACTAGCCCGTAGAGGATACGATGTAACCGGTATTGATATCTCCTCAGAACTAATATTCCTGGCAGAGAAAAAGAAGAAACTTTCGTCCCTATCTCTCGCTTTTAGGGAAGGAAACATCCTAGAACTGCCTTCTTTCAGCAGGTTTGATGGAATTCTGTGCCGAGGAGTCCTTAACGATGTTATTGACGATACGAGTCGCCGAGAAGTATTCCTTTCGTTCGCAAGTTCCCTCCGCAAATCTGGCACCCTGATTCTTGATGTGAGAGAATGGGAATCCACCGCTGCGAGAAAGAGGAAAGAACCTCTCTTCGAGAAATCCATCAACACAAAAGAGGGAAAGATTACCTTTCAGAGTATTACTAGGCTTGACAAAGAGACAAGACAAATGCTTATTAAGGAACGCTTCAGAATTGAAAGAGATGGTTCTGCGGAGACCTCTGAATACGATTTTATTATGAAATGCTGGACAAAAAGCGAATTAGATGATTATCTTATCAACGCAGGATTTGGATCCATCGACTATTTTGGAGAATATGATTTTGAAAAACCCCTAGGCACAACCGAGCGAATTGTCGCTGCAGCTTCTCTAAAAGGCGGCACATACTGATTTCGGAGGAGGTTAATGCGGCTCCGCTATTCAGAGAAGACTGAGAGATATCCCGCAGGTTGTTCGGATCATCATCTCGTCGCGGGCAGCCATAGGACACCCCGAGGCATTTCCTTTTTGGCTTCTATCCTCCTCTTCTCCTTCTTTCTTTTCTTCTTCTTTTCTTTTCTTCCTTTCTTCTTTTCCTTCTTTTTCTTCTGGCGTTTATCTGCCTTTGGATCTCCCTTGTACTCTTCTTCCGTCTGAGGAATTTGAACCTCTTCTAGACCCGGACTAGCCAGCTTCTCTGTCCCAGGCGAAAATCCAGGACGGACTACCACCGGTGATTGAGGAACGGGTACCTCGGCAGCTGCGCTGGCGGGCGCAGCTTCCTCCGGGGATGATTTATCAATTCCTTCAAAATCGTCTTTGAATTTCCTCAGCAATATCCCCAACGATGCTATCACCATCTCAGCCCGTTCTTCAGAATTGATAGCCAAGGCCAGCTTATCTGAAACCCTGGATACCAAAAGGCAGCTCTTCCCAAGATTCTTGACCTGATAATCGCCGCTGTCCCATAAAGGAAAGCTTCGAGGAATGATTTCTTTTGTAATGACCTCGGCTTCTTTACCCAGCGTGCTGCATACACTATTACCTTCAGAGTCGAACAGTCCGACGTGGACTTCGGAACTGGCAATCATTCCTTGTTTTATCTGCGTAATTAGGTCCCTAGTCTTTGACATTTATTACAATCCCTTTGATATCTGAACATCTCTTTTCCATGATCATATTCGTCGAAAAGGATTATAAGGATTCTTTTCAAGGAGAGTCGGTTCACACACAAGGAGTTAGAAGTAGCCATTTCATACGGAAGAAGATGTATGGAAAGCGGTTCTCTTTGACAGAAGTCATATCAGATTCTTAATCGAAAGGGGAATCTCTCTGTAATTGCAGATCATGATGGGTGGCCTCTCTCTCCCGCTTTGAATTTGGAGCTACCAATTACAATCTCTCTCAAGCTCTGGGCAAATCTGGTCTTGATAAGTCGCTTTGCATCGCCCACTGCGTCTTCAAGGTTTTGATCAAAATCTATCCCACCCAGAACCTGTACCGAGAACTCTTTTAGCCGATCTTCGACAAACGGCCTTTTTCGAAATCTCATATTTTCAATAACACCCAGAATTGGAACCGAGAGCTCCTTCAATACCTGAAGCATTTTCTTAACGGTCTCGATAGCTACCTTTGACTGCGTGGTTACGATCACAAACTCGTTTCTCTTCATTAATCTAATGACATCTAGAGTAGCATCGCCAATGCCCGGGGGCATATCGATCACAAGGAAGTCCAAAGCTCCCCATCTAGTAATCGTCAGTAGTTCAATCAATGCGTTGGATACGTCTGACCCTCTTATCGGCGAGGGGCTATCGCCGGCGTAATATATTATAGAAATGAATTTGATTCCATGAACTTCTGGCGGGACTATGCCTTTTTCTTCTTTTGGGTAGAGGCGACTGATTCCTAGTATTACGTGGTCCGAAGGACCATAGAAGTCCAGATCAAACAGTCCAACTCTATATCCCAAATCTGCCAATATTAATGCCAGCGTAGAAGAGACCATGCTTTTGCCAATTCCACCTTTTCCACCAGTCACTGCGATTATTCTTCCTATTCCTCCAAGGCGTTCGTCAATAATGTTTATTCTCGGATCCATTCGGACCGCCTATCCTCTCGTTCCTTCTATTGATGCTATCCATACTCCTCTTCCTTTTAATACCTCAAAATCAGGACTGTTGCATTCCGGGCATCTAATATAGACGTGTGCTACTTCAGGGATGAAATGGATAGCCTCTGCATCGTCAGGTCTTAATCTCTCCAAGGATTCCTTAAAAAGCCACTTCTTGTGACAGGCTCGACATTCCAAAACTGCTTCCTCTATTTCGATTTCTATGTCGGCTTTCTCAAGCGTAGGCCCTTGTGTCTTCTTTATCTCTCCTATTGCAAATCGAAATAGGTCCAATTCTACCTGTTGAAGCTTTCCGATTTTGACAGTTATTCTGCTGACTTTTTCTAATCCCTTTTCCCTTGACACTTTAAGCGCAGTCGTAATTACTGCTTCCGCCAGTGCCCATTCATGCATGCGATTCACCTTTGCGTGCCAAAAGCGTGGATTTCCAGATATTACCGTAATATACCTATTATTAATGTTTGGGTTGATCAAAATGGCTGAGTGCTCGTTACGGCGCGAGTTCAGTGTGATTACGAATTAATGATTCTTCTTCCCAGAAGCAAAAAGCTATTTAAACAGCAATCACAACCATTAAGATATGCCAAGCGAAAATACTTTGGAGAAAGCGAAGAAAGACAAGGTGAAGTTCATAAGTCTGCAGATAACTGACTTGCTCGGTGTTATAAAAGAAGTTGTCATCCCTTTTAATCAGTTCAGAGATGCCTTATCAGATGGAGTTTGGTTTGACGGGTCTTCAATCGAGGGATTTGCCAGAATACAAGAAAGCGACCTATTTTTGAAACCGGATCCATTAACCTACAATATCGTTCCGTGGTTGACAGAAAATGGCAAGACTGCAAGAGTGATCTGTGACATTTACGGATCGGGCGGTGAACCTTATGACGGGGATCCCAGATACATCCTTAAGAAGACCTGTGCCGAAGTAGCAGAAATGGGCTATGAATACAATGTCGGTCCAGAACCGGAGTTTTATCTATTCAAGAAAACCGATTCGGCCACACCGGTTCCGATAGATCCATCAGGTTATTTCGATATATCCTCGCACGAAGGTTATAAATTCATAAAACAAATAATCATTGCCCTCAGGGATTTCGGAATCAAAGTCGAAGCATCGCATCACGAAGTAGGACGGGGGCAATACGAAGTAGATGTCTCTTATGGAAACTGTTTGGAAATAGCAGACAAACTGCTGACTCTAAAACATGCAGTTAAGAACATCGCCCAGATGTACAACCTTGACGCAACATTCATGCCAAAACCCATAATGGGTGCACCTGGAAATGGGATGCACATTCATCAAAGCTTATTTGACATAAAGCAAGGTAAAAATGTATTCTTTGACGCAGAAGACAGATACAACCTATCTGAGCTTGCTTACGGTTTCATCGCCGGACAAATGACGCATATCAAGGCTCTATGTGCGGTCCTCTGCCCGACAGTCAATTCATACAAGCGGCTGGTTACGGGCTTTGAAGCGCCGGTATATATCACTTGGGCTAGCATGAACAGATCCGCGCTAATAAGAGTGCCAAGATGGTTTAAGCAGAGACCTAAATCTGCCAGAATCGAGCTGAGGTGCCCAGATCCAAGCTGTAATCCCTACCTCGCTTTTGCGGTAGCTCTCAGGGCGGGTTTAGACGGAATTAAGAACAATTTAACGCCGCCAAAAGCAGTGGAAGAGAACGTGTATCAGTTTGATGACCTGAGTCTGTTGACTAGGAAGATCGATACGTTGCCGTCATCTCTGTTCGAGGCATTAAACGAGCTGAAAAAAAGTAAGCTTCTCCGAGAAATCCTTGGAGAAGAGCTATTCAGGAGATATATCGAAATCAAGACAAAGGAATGGAATGAGTTTAAGGTTCAGGTCACTTCATGGGAATTGAGCAAGTATATGAACATCTACTAATCCTACGAGGAGGACTGAGGACCTTGGTTTCTTATATCCTTTCTTATGGGATTCGTGGGATCGTTTTGAGTTGCCATGGAGACAAAGCTTTTCAGGACAATAAGGAAAGTGCTGCTTCATGAAAATACTCTATGTAACAGACTTGCACGGACACAAATGGAAATACGAGGCTTTGTGGAAGATCGCCAAGAAACGTAGGCCAGATTTGGTAGTCAATGGAGGGGACATGCTCCCGAAGGGGGACGACAACTTGCATTGGCAAGGCGAATTCATCGAAGAATACCTTGACAGCTGCTTCGATAGATTCAATTCGGCTGGAATTCATTATCTTTGCTATTTGGGGAATGACGACCTAAGAGTCCTTGATCCTCTTTTCAACGAGATCTGCGATAAGTATCCATATGTGTACAATTTTGCACAACGCAGGGTAGAGATTAGTGGCTATGAATTCATCGGCACGAATTTTGTGGTGGATTATGAGTTTCAGCTCAAGGACCGCTGCAGGATGGATACGAAAGACTACGTTTTCAGAGAGCAGCTGGGAACTCCTGTACTGTCTTCTACAAATGGGTGGAAAAAAATTGATGACTGGTTTTCCTACGCTCAAACTCTTCCAACAATTGAAGACGAGCTTAAACAACTAATAAGGCCTAAGAACATGCTGAACGCCATCTACGTAATTCATATGCCTCCATTTATGAGGGGGCTGGATACGCCTTATCACGGGAAAGAGGTGGGATCAAAGGCAGTCTTTGATTTCATCTTGGAGAATCAGCCAAAGCTATCACTTCACGGACACATTCATGAGTCTCCTGAAATGACCGGCAAATGGCTTACCAAGATTGGCGATACAATCACTATCCAGCCCGGTCAACCAAAGAATGCATTTGTCTACGTAAAGATTGATTTGTCATCGAACAGGATTGAAAGAGTCAAGGTGTGACATAATAGCGGCAGTATTATTCATTCAGATTGCTGCCTCGGGCCGATACGGGCTTTTTCCTTGATTTTTCCGTAAGAGTCGGTACGATAGAGCAGTCAGAATATTCAGATTTATCAGAGAAATCAGAAAAGCTTAAATATCGAAAAGAGTATTATTGGGTTGGTTGAACGGAATGACAGAAAAAAAGAGAACGAAGACATGTCATGAATCAGCAAGAGAGTCGAGCAGTTGCTGTAAAGTTGAATCGATTACTAGAATCGACGATCGAGGTCAGATGGTGCTTCCCAAGGAGATAAGAGAAAAGGCCAAAATCCGAGCTGGAGATAAACTGGCGGTCTTGAGTATGGAAAAGAATGGAGAGGTGTGTTGCATCTCATTGATAAAAGTCGAGGACCTTGCGGGAAAAGTGAAGGATCTGCTCGGCCCACTTATGGAGGATATTCTTGCTGAGTGATATTGAACAGTTTAGGATGTGACAGAATGAGTGATGAAAGAATAAGGAAATATGTAAGAGAGAGTTATGCCAGGATTGCCAAAGAAAACTGCTCTTGTTGCGGGTCCTCGAGTTCAGATAGTGGGACTCCTGACACCAAGAAAGATTTGAGTGATAAGATGGGTTATTCGGCGAAAGAGCTTGAATCGGTCCCAGAAGGCTCAAACTTGGGTCTCGGTTGCGGAAATCCCGTTGCTCTCGCTTCTCTGAGAGAAGGCGACACTGTGCTTGATTTGGGTTCGGGGGCAGGATTTGACTGTTTTCTTGCCGCCGACAGAGTAGGCAAGAACGGAAGAGTGATCGGAGTGGATATGACACCGGAGATGATTGACAGGGCAAGAGAGAATAAAAAGAAAGGCAATTATCGTAATGTAGAATTTAGACTCGGAGAAATAGAGAACCTACCGGCTTCTGATAATTCAGTCGATGTGATAATCTCAAATTGTGTCATCAACTTGGCCCCTGACAAGAAAAAAGTCTTCAAGGAAGCTTTTAGAGTCTTGAAACCCGGCGGAAGGCTCATGGTCTCAGATATTGTGCTGTATAACCGCCTCCCTGATATCATAAAGAACTCGATGAAGGCGTATGCGGGCTGTGTTGCTGGGGCATTGATGAAAGAGGAGTACTTGAAAAGCATAAAGGATGCGGGATTTCGTGAAGTCAAGATATTAGATGAAAGGGCGTTCAGCATCAACTGCGTTGACGCCTATGACCCTGAAAAGGATTCAATTGAAAGAATAAATCTACCTCATGAAGCTACAAAGGAACTCCAGAATGCGGGGGCAAGCGTAAGCGTATACGCGACCAAACCCAGCGAGAAGACCTAGGAGAAGCAGTTAGGGCGGTCTATCCAAGATCCCTGCACTCAATCTTCTTTTGAGTTAGGACTCTGTGAAGCATTAAGATACCGTACTTATTCTCCTTTGTGGTTTTTGGCTTTAACTATCTCTGGCCTGAAGTGAAAGGATTAAAAGCAGGGAGTTGCATCCTCCTCCCGGGAATAAGCTATGCCTCATGTATTTGACTTCGAGCATGTTGAAATCCTTGAGTCCGATGAAAGAAAAAGCATCCAACCCCCTGATCCCCTAGTAGACTTGATTCTTAAGATCTTCCCTAGAGGAAGAAGAAATGTCTCGTGCGAAATTGGTCCCGGTGCTGGTCACTTCACCTTTTCCTTGGCCAGGTTATTCGACAGGGTTTACGTCATTGAAGTAAACGAGGAGATGATGAATTATCTAAGAAAGAAGACAGAAAAGGCGAACATCACAAACATCCACTTCATACTCTCAGCTTCACCTCCCCCAATGGCTGAAAGAGTAAACTTGGCTTTGTTCTCGGATGTCCTCCATGAATTAGATAGACCAGAGGAGTATCTGGAGTGGGCTTTCGAGAATTGTGAAGTTGTGGTGGTAATTGATTGGAAGAAGAAGAATATGCCTCTAGGTCCTCCTGTTGAAGAGCGAGTAAGCGAGAGTAGAGCCAGGTCGATGCTTCTGAACGCAGGTTTTTCAGTAGAGCCAAATAATGTTTATCCTTGTCATTACATGTGCGTCGGCAGGAAATCATAAATGTCTGTGGAAAAGTTGGTATTTGTAACCTTAGATTTTATAATTAGTGGCAATAATTCAGCCCTCTAGTACAAAATCTGCTATGTCTGCATTCGAAATATGATAATAAGTCATTTATATATTAATAATATCAATTACATTAACGTTCCATAGCGCCTTTGGTTAAGACCCGGTAAGATTCGGTTTGGAGGGATTTGATGAACTTGGTTATAATAGGCGGTGGAGCCGCCGGAAGTCAAGCGGCACTGGAGGCTAAGAAAATAGACAGAAGCGTAGAAGTAACAGTTGTTGAAAGGCAGAAAGTTCCTCAATACTCTCTGTGCGGATTACCGTATGCACTAAGCGGAGAAATCCCCTCATTCGATGACCTTGTGATCTTCCCTTTCTCGTTTTACCAAAACAGGGGGATCGACTTAAGGTTGGATACTGTCGCTTCAGCGATAGCCCCGAAGCGCAAAACTATTACTTTGGGGAGCGGAGAAGAGATTCCTTATGATTCCCTTATTATGGCAACAGGGGCAAGTTCTAAGACTTTGGGGATTAAGGGACTTGATAAGAAAGGAGTATTCTACTTCAGAATGATTGAAGACGGATGGAAGATTTCTGAATATGCCAAGAAGTGTAAACGGGCAATCGTAGTCGGGTTAGGCTTAGTTGCTTTAGAGGCGGCAGTAGCTCTCAAGAAAATCGGACTGGACGTCACGGTAGTGGGCAGAAGACCAGCTCCGATGAGAAGACTTATCGACAGAGATATGGGAAAGCTGATCATCGACCATCTTAGAGATCGAGGGGTAGTTTTTCTGCTGGAACATGTTGTGGAAGAGGTAATCGGCGAAGATGAAGTTAAAGGTGTGGTTACTCGGGGATGGAAAGAAGGCAAAACTTCAGACGAGACTGGATCTCTCAAGACCGATATGGTAATAATTGCTTGTGGCATAAGGCCAAACACTGAAATTGCCCAAAAAGCGGGTATAAAAACCACGCCTGATGGAATCATAGTGGATAAGTATCTCGAAACAAACGTAAAAGGAATATACGCGGCGGGCGATTGCGCTTTAGTAAGCGATTTTGTGACTGGAAAGAACATCCCTTCTGACCTGGGAACCACCGCCGTAAGAGCAGGAATAGCTGCAGGAATCAATGCGTTAGGAGGGAGGCATCCATTCAAGCCTGTGCTGAATGTAGCGATTACTGAATTATTCGATCTCGTAGTCGGATCCCTGGGGCTAAACAAAGCAAAAGCTACACAAAACAATCTCGAATTTGTGGAAGCTAAGGTAAAGGCGGGTTCTAGAGCCGAGTACTATCCTGGTGGAAAGGAGATAGTTATCAAACTACTGAGCGAATTGGGTGGCAGGATAATAGGAGGCCAGATTATTGGTGAAGAAGGGGTATTTTCAAGAATTATGGCTCTGGCTTTTGGAGTCCAGCATGGGATGAGTATAGATGATTTGGCGCATTCAGAGAATTGCTATACCCCGCCATTGTCTCCTGTAATAGACCCGCTGCAAATAGCAGCACGAGTGACAATCAAAAAGATTGAAAGAATTGAGAGAAAAGAGAGAATCGCTCCGAAGCAAGCAGTAGCCGAAGGAAATCATGTCGGCAAAAAGACTTAAGTTACTAGAACTATATACTGGTTGTGTCACCAGGCTGAGGGGGTTGGGGATGTCTCGAAAGAAGGAAGTTTTGAGGAATTCAATAGAGTACCAGAAAGACTCCATCGTATCCAAGACATTGATAGAAAAGATAGAAGGTTCAGTGACGTTGTTTTCGTTTGACGCCGGTCAAAGCCTTAAGGAGCACACTACGCCTTACGATGCGCTGGCATATCTTATAGAAGGAGAAGGCACCTTCATAATCGAGGGGGAAGAGCACATTTTAAAAGAAGGTGAACTGATAATAATGCCGCCTAACATACCTCATTCCATAGATGCAATAAAGAAGCTCAAATTGATGCTCGTAATGATAAAATCGGCTTAAACGCTCTGGTCAACTTGGACTTCTTCATTCTTTCTCAATTGGTTCACGGCTTGTCATAATATCCCTCCAAGTTCTGTCCTTAACTAGATTATTTTTGTTAAGGATTTGATTTCATCAACGCCGTCGTTTAACTGGAAACTTTTTTAATGGTTAGTCTTATTTATGATATCTCATCTTATCAAGGGTCGCTGAAAGGAGAGCAAGACCTATGGACGCAGGCAGACAGTTCCTCAAAACATACATTTACGAGAATCTTTTCTACTCCGGGAAGAAATTTCAAACCGATCAACTGGCAGGTATTCCACATCCACCGCTGCAGAAAGACTATCCCGAGAGAGCTGTACTCGTGGATCTGGTGGCTCCTGAGAACCTGAAGATTGGCAAGATGCCTCTTATCGAAGCAATTAGGAAAAGAAGAAGCCACAGAGAATACACTGATATCCCTTTGTCCCTTGAGGAGCTTTCATTCTTGGTTTGGGCAGCACAAGGAGTACATGAAGTTTGGCGACAAGGTATTGCAACGAGAAGAACAGTCCCATCTGGCGGTTCACGCCATCCTTTCGAGACCTACATAGCTGCGATTAATGTAGAGGGGCTAGAGTCCGGCCTTTATAGGTATTTGCCTCTAGAACATAAACTCTGTCTTATATCGGCAGATGAGAGTCTCCCGGAACGGCTAGCTGCTGGATGTATGGGACAGAGATTTGTGGCCACAAGTGCAGCTACTTTCATATGGACAGCTATTCCATATAGAACCGAGTGGAGATACGGAAAAGCCTCCCACAAGATTATAGCAATTGATGCAGGGCACATGTGCCAAAATCTCTATCTCGCGTGTGAGTCCATCAACGCCGGAACATGTGCCATCGGGGCTTATTTTCAGGACAAGATGGACGGCCTGCTAGGTGTTGATGGAAAAGAAGAGTTTACCATCTACATTGCCCCCGTTGGAAAGATTAAGTAGGTCGGATTGTCCAGTCTCTAGCGTTCATCTGTGAGCAGAAAGCATCTGCTGTTATTGATAAGAAATGACATCTCATGCAGATTCAAACCTAAGGAGTGGGACTATATTGTCAAAAAAAGACCAATCACATAACCCGCATCGAATATGCACTTGGAAATCTGTTTCCGAGTGCAAGGATTGTTCCCTTGACTTTCAGCTGAAATGCAGGTTCAATTCAAGAGATCTACTCCTCTTTGCATGTCGCTTCCTTTTATTCTTGATACCTGCTCTCGCGGGATTGATCTTGAGTGGCTATGCTTGGTACATTTTGGGTTGGATTGTCTTTTCGATAGCCTTTTTTGGATTCTGGGAAATTCGTATCCTTTGCAGCCATTGTCCCTTTTATGCTGAAAAGGGATTCTTTTTACACTGTATCGCTAATTATGGCTGCCCTAAGTTCTGGGAATACCACCCTGAGCCGATAAGCAGGTCAGAGAAGATCCAACTTGTGGCGGGATTCATCATAATGTGCGGTTATCCTTTCCCGTTTCTGATACTAGGCCGCCAGTTTATCCTATCTATTCTCACCGTATTTGGCCTAGGGATTTTTTGGGGTGCTCTGCTGAAATTCACCTGTTCTAAGTGCGTCAATTTTTCTTGTCTTTTGAACCGAGTTAGCAAAGAAACAGTTGATGCATATCTCGAGCGCAATCCTGTAATGAAAGAGGCTTGGGAGAAAAAGCCTCGATAGTTGACTGAATCAATCTGACAAAGAAGCCCTCCGACTTCCGATACCCATTCTTCCGAGGGGCTTCTGCAATTGCCCCGCCAGTTTCTTATCCGCCTTCTATTCGCAAAGGATAAATAAGGCTTGATCATTCTTCATCAAAGAGTCGAGTGAGGTGTATCGTGAATGCCGGAAAGAATGTGCAATCTGAGGAAACACATCGACAGAGCTATTCAGGAATATAACAAATATCGAGGTTTTGAGGCTAACGCCAAAATTGTGAGATACCACACGAATACGCTAATCGTTGACTTCAAGGGAACATATTGTGGAACCTGTGGGCTTCATGATTATTTTGAGGATCTGATTTACGAATTGAAGGACCTCATTAATGTAGATATTAGGATTGAGGATTCTGAACAGAAGGACGAGGACACTTTCAGGGTGAAATACATCATAGTGGACTACCCCTAACTTTCATGAGGTGCTTCCCTCCTCTCTGTCTAACTGAGCAAACCTCAGTTACCAGGAAGTTGCTTAAGTACAACGCAATTCATCTCGACCCTCCCGGATGGAGAGTCTTCTTACGAAAGAATATGAAAAAAGAAGATTAGCTGTGTTTGAACGCTATCCCTGTCCCCCCTTCAGGATAGTTCCATTCTATTGCGTCTACTGGGCAAACATGATAACATAAGCCTACTTCGAGACACACTTCTATCCCCTTCCACACGGCCTTTCCACTTTCCATCTCAAAGGAACCACTTGGACAAAACCTTACGCACAGTTCACAGCCGTTACACTTATCTGGATCGACTCTAATGAACTCTTTCTTTCCAGGGACGATTTCTGTCAATCCTTTAATCTTTTTTCTTAGATTGGTCCCGCAAAATTCATCTTCAGACACAATATCACCTCTTTGGCATTAAACTCAAGAATAGATCTACAAGTGGCTTAGATACCCAATGGATGGCTCTTGCGATTTTCGGCAGAGTCGGCAATAGTTGTGCAGAGAAGAATCTCGCCAGGTAGAGCGGTCCTCCAAATACTGCTTTCGGAAATCCCATGAGAAGGCGTCCCCAGGTCTCTAACCCGACTTCCTCATAGAACCATTTCGTAAATTCCAGCATCTCTTTTGATGCGCCCTGAACCGGACCGACCGGTTCTGCCTCCTTGAGCCATTTGTCTTCGTAGGCTTTGAGATTGCTTGCAGACACATCTCCAGAGGAAATAGCATCCGTTGCCACATCAACAGCCAGCATCGCTGTTCTATAGGCTCCCATAATACCACCACCGTGAACTGGACTGACGAATCCTGCTGCATCACCACATGCCATGCACCCATCTGTGTAAGTCTTTACTCCAGGACGCACAACACCTCCCATAGGTATCAGGTGAGATGTCCTGTTTCTCCTTTGGGCACCCTTGAGGTACGGTTTTATTGCCGGATGTGTCATGAACTTGTCTAGATAGTATTCGGGGTTATGTACGATATCTGAAGGTATCACGCCTATCGCAACTGAGATGCTTTCCTTATTGGGGAATATCCAGGCATAAGATCCTTCGCCCGCTGACCATTCGGGTGAGAACCAGAACTGAAAGCAGACCCTCCCGTCTTCTTGACCACCGAATCTATCCTCAATTTTCTCAGGAGACAACGCATAATCATATTTGACCGCGGCCGCTATCTCGTGGGTTCTCCACTTACCCCTCATCCCTGCTCTTCTGGCAATAATAGAGTTGACGCCATCACATCCCAATGTTATTGGAGCTCCTATTCTTTCGCCCTTATCTGTTACGACACCTTTAACTACGCCGTTTTCATCTTTGACCACATCTGCAACAAGAGTCGAAGTCTTTAGCTCCGCTCCTGCCTCGACTGCATTCTGAGCAACCCACTTGTCCCAGTCGTTCCGGTAAACATCCAAGAATTGATGCCTTCCTTTCAGAGGGAATCGTACTAAGCCTACCTCATCGTCAAAAATGAAACCAAAATCAGCACCCCAAATCTCTCGTTGAATTGGGCCCTCTCTCATCCAGCCCCAGAGTTCTTTTAAGAAAAAGACACTTGATCCCGATGTATTCTTGTCACCCGGGCTTTTTGCCCTCTCCAACATTAGAACCTTCAAACCTTTCTCGGCAGCTGTTTTCCCGGCCATGGCACCTGCCGGGCCACTTCCCACAACAATTAGGTCATACTCCTTGGCCATAGTGTTCAACCCGTCGGTTTTGGCCAACACTATTCTAGTCTCTTAGATAAAAGAATTTCCATCTGCCTTCTTTCTGTTCTTTTGTGTCTGCCTCTCTTTCGTCTCTTGGCCCCTTGTCTTCCTCTCAGCTTCTCCGAAACCCGAGCTAGGAAGTGTACGTAAGGCCGGCAGAAGTCAAAACTCCGTCGAAATGTTGCATTTGATACTTCTTCCCCCTTTTTTTTCCCCCGCCCCCCCTTTTTTTTACCCCCCCAAAACCCCATACGAGCCCTCTCATCTTTCACCTCCAGTCCCTTCTCAACCGACTCGCCAACCCTTGCCATCACAGCTTCCCACGCCTCCCAAAATTCGAAAGGTTTTTCTTCGGCAGTTCCCTAGCTCACCATGAGGGGTGTATCGAAAACGAAAAAAGAGGGCTCTCGCAAAGTTTTATACCACGAGTGGGTTCCTCTCCCGACTGCCTTAAAAATCATTGCAAGCTTTCTCGTATTACTTACAATCGTTCTTATGGGCATTCTCACGCTTTTATACCAATTCACAGACTATTCCTCGCTAATCTTTGTCTCACTCTTCTCTGCACCTCTTCTCTTTTTGCTCTTCATGATTTTGAATTACCGTGGGATAGACATCAAAATAACCCCCGACGAGGTTATAGTTCGCTACGGTGTTATTAACAGGAAGCGTATTCACAAAGACGATATTACCGGCTGCGAGACCACTCGTACGCCATTCAGAAGGTATGGCGGCATAGGTATAAGATACGGTTTGGATGGCTCTTGGGCTTATACGACCAGCCTCGGCCCTGCGGTGAGGATATCCTTTATAAGAGGTAGGCCTTTTGTTTTCTCATCAAAGCATCCTGAGAAGATCTGTAACATTATTAGAGAAATAACTGACCAGAAAATTGCTCCGTCGGCGTAACCCTTTAACAGCGTCTGCGGCCGACAAGATACTGTTACCAACGTCTTATTGAAGCAGAGTGGCAGGAATGGGGAGGACTTTTTTGGCTAGACCGCGTAGCTCCGTTTTCACATTAACCTTGGTTCTTGCACTATGGGTTTTTATGATGCCAAGCGCCTCTGCTGCGGACAGCGCTTTCTCTTGGGCAACTCCAGCTAACATATCTTTCACAAGTTCCAACGTATTTACCTCTTCGGTTGACAGGGGATTGGCTGTCGATCCACAGGGATACATACACGTCGTATATTACGGTTCTCAGGAGATATTCTATGTCAATAATTCGCGCGGTCACTGGAGCAATCCCTACAATGTAACTCAAAACGATGTTCTTGATCAATATTCAACAATCGCAGTTGACGGAGAAGGCAATATCCATCTGGCCTATTCAGGATACGACTCACACGATATGGAGATCTTCTACGTCAACAAGACTGCCAGCGGCTGGAGTATACCCGTCAATCTGTCCAAAAATGGTGATATCGACAGGGTGGTTTCAATAGGCGTTGACAGTAAAGGGTTTGTTCACGTTGCATGGTATGGGAGGGATGGTAGTTCCTTAAATGATTATGAGATCTTTTACGCAAACAACGCCCAGGGCTTTTGGATTTCACCTTTGAACGTCACAAGCGATGATCTACCGTATGCTTTTAATCCTTCTATCGCGATCGATTCCCAGGATAAGGTTCATATAGTCTGGGAGGGGCGAGACGACAGTACATTCTACGATTACGAGATCTTCTACGCGAATAATCTTGGGGGATCTTGGGTGATAGCAAATGTAACTCAGAATGAGGTGTATGATAATAGCCCCTCGATAGGCCTCGACAGTGACGGCGTTGTTCATCTGGCATATCAGCAGTACGTTAGCATTGGCGAAGATTTGGGACTATTTGGCATATTCTATGTAAGCAAATCCGGTACCGGATGGACAACACCCGTCAATCTTAGTGCCACGGGGAGCCTAATAGCGTATCTCTCGCTTGCAGTCGATAGGGAGGACAACATCCATCTGGCTTTCAGTCAAATTGAGCATTCTGATTTTGAGATCTTCTACCTTAATAGGTTGGAGGGAAATTGGAGTCTGCCGGTTAATATAACCCAAAATGACCTAGATGAGATTGCTCCCAACTTGGTTGTAGATGAACAGGGAGATGTACACATAGTATACTACAAAGATGCGCCATACGATCATAATGTTCGGTATGTTAGGAGTATTGAGCCCTTTAGACTCCCACTTCTGGCGATATATATTGCTGTCCCTTTGGCAGGAATCACGCTCGGGGTCGTAGTATTGCTACTGAGGAGAAGATGAAGATGCTACTTCAGAAGAGAGATTGAGGAAAAAAGAAAGTGGAGAGGGGTTCTTCAATAATGAGGTTTTTGAGGACTGCCCCTCAGAAGCTAGCAAGCTGGCCCCCGTCCAGACTTATCGACAGAATAAGACTAGGGACCTCCCGCATCCGTGACCTATGACTCGAGTCCCCAGAACCCTGTTCAACTCAAACCTCATAAGAAGAAGGGTCTGAAGCCCTAAAGAACTTTCGATTCTTCGCGAGGATGGGATGCCAGAAAAGTTGGCAAAGGCATGGAGAACTCATTTACTAGCAAGAAAGGAAGGGATCAGGATATTCTCAGGAAATCAAACCTAGACCTAATCTGAGGAGGACGCCCTTATTTCCACAATTGCTACACTTGAACAGGAACAGGTCATCAATTGTGTGGCCAGAGTTTGTTATGATAGAGCCGCAGTATGGGCAGAACCTCATTTTTCTGCTATCTTCAGCAATCATTTTCATAGTCTCCTGATCCCTTAATATAGAAGATGAAAAATTCGCCTTAAAAAAGATTTGCATCACTTGCGAAAATCAAGAACGGTACATGATTTATATACGTGATTTTCATAAGATAATACCGCTGATTGCGAATACCGAAACAATTCCTCCATTTTTTGGCATCGTAATTATGTTCAGCCATTTGGCAAGGTAGTTTGCCGGAGGCTCTGGGCCAGTGCGTGACAACCTTTTGATAGAGAGAATATCCAAATTCACCGAATTGTTCAATGACGTGCTTAGGAATCTTTAAATACATCAACAATGAGAATTTGAAACGTTTGGGGGGGGGTCCTGAAAACTGCTCCTCCCTTACAGAAGGAGCTTATTACTGTGCTTGACCACAATTCCCTTTCAGGCCTTGGCTTTATCACGCGTGAAATCAGGGGGAGGTTTGCAGCGCCCCAGCCCGGTAATCCGCGCACAGCGTCGGGCTTAAGAGTCTGTCTCATCCATTCCCCCCACAGGTCATTAACCGTTTCCACATCAGAGAGAGGTGTGCCTTTAGACCTATTGGAATATTTACCACAGAAGTACTTAAGGACTGCTCGATCCCTCTCCGCCCTTTTGGACGGAGCCTCCTTGAGGTGGTTCAGATGAAGGAAATCGACGTACTTATAGTCGGTGCAGGAATCCTTGGACTGGCCTCCGCCTATCATCTTAAGCATAAACATCCAGACAAATCCGTTCTGTTGGTAGACAGGAATAGCGCCGCAGGACAAGGAAACACAGCCAAGAGCGCGGCTCTTTTCAGGAATGTTTTCTCATCCCCCACCAACTTCATGCTTGCTGATAGCTCTGTTGATTTCTATGTTCACGCTCAAAATGAACTTGGCTATGACTTAGGCCTTAAGAAGCTTGGCTATATGTGGCTTCTGAGTAGCAGGCAATATGGAAGATACGTTTCGATTTTTGAAGAAATGATGAAGAATGATGTGGAATTGAAAACCTTCGAAAAAGAAGACCTGACCAGAATGATTCCTGGAATCAATCTGGAGTTTGACCCAGATGATGAGGAAGCTAGGATACTGGGTCTGGAGAATATCGAGAAAGGTGT
>JBHLPL010000032.1:0-18795 GCA_048939465.1 Promethearchaeota archaeon
GGAGGGTGATTCCGAAGCTTTAATAGTGAACTCAACCATGGACGTTCAGGTCACTAGCGCAAAGAACATAACTATTAAAGATTCTTCTTTTGTCGGCATAGAATCCGCGATTTCACACGGCCTTCATGTTGAATGGCTGTGGTGTGATCATTCGTCTGTAAACCTAACTGATATAAATTACGCCACATTGATTAATGATCATTCTATGATGGGTGTGATCATTCATGAGTATTTCAGCTCATTCACGGTCAATGCTACCCTTGAAGCTGATGCCCAAGCAGACATAGAATGGCCAGGACCATCCGACACAGATCCCATAGAGATTGCAGTTCTCAACACAACTTCTCCGTCTCTGGGTGACTTCTCGCCTTTCGACAGATATATTTATGCCTCTTCAAACGATATCATTAATTCATCCGAGATCCGCATATACTATACTGCTGAGGAAATAAGCTCCCTTGGACTGGATGAGAACAGACTCAGAATGTTTTACTATAACGGAACTGAATGGGTGCTCTGCGACAATACTGACGTTAACAATGTAAGTCATTATGTCTGGGCAAATGAAACAGTACTAGGATATTATTACTGTATATCCTGTTTCTTAACTGTAACAAATCTGACCGACCCCTCCACTGGTGTCGATTATAGCGATTCTTGCACGATCGGAACGTATCTTAAGGATATAGATGAGAATCCGCTTGAAGGAAAAACTGTTCATTTTGAGTATATGGATGGCGGCTGGAATTACTTAGGTAGTGATACCACAGACTCTGGAGGATATGCCTCTTACACATTTGACTGCACTATAGTGCCCAGCACCTATCCGCTCAGAGTGCGTTTTGATGGTCAACCTTTTGTGTATTACGCATCAAGCAAAACAGGAACCTTGACTGTCAATAAGGAGAACGTAACCTTCTCCAATTTTGACCCATATATCGTAGTATATACAGATCCCTATATCCTGTCTGTGGATATAAGGGATCATGACAACTATGCCAACTATCAGAACCTGGATGGTGGCGTCTTATTCGACCTCTATGATTCCACTGGCACCTCAATCATAAAGTCTCTCGGGAGCGGAACGATTTCAAGTGGCGCAGCAACAATATCGTGGAAGATTGATGTTTTGCCGAATGACTACAAAGTCCGAGTTTACTATGCTGGCAACACTTACTACAACCTATCAGAGCAATTCTTTGACCTTACGGTCAATAAAGAGGATACTTCATTCTACAACTACAGTCCTTCCGCAATGACCTACGACGATACAGTTACAATAAGTGTTGATCTGCGAGATGCCGATAATGCCAGCCACTACGAAAATCTGGACGGAGAGACAGTATACTTTGAGCTGTATGATTCCACCGGAACAACCTTCATAAAAAATCTGGGCTCTGAAGTGTTAGCCAGCGGTACTGCGTCAATAATGTGGACTGTTGATGAGACCGCTGGCGACTACGTTATAAAAATATCCTGGAACGGTAACAACTATTACAACTCCTTGGAATACGGTTTCTCGGTTACAATCTATGGCAGACCTACTGAGCTCTCAGACCCTTCAACTTCTGGAACGTATAGCGACTATTCTACTATTACTACGCGTCTAACAGATAATGAAAGCAATCCCCTAAGTGGCCAACTGGTCTACTTCGAATATAATGATAGCGGCTGGATGGCCCTGGGAAGCGACACTACGAATGCAAGTGGTTATGCGAGCATTACAATCGTCATTAATCTTGAGCCTGGTAACTGGAATATTCGAGCAAGATTTGATGGCGATCCTTACTACGAAAGCTCGGCCCAAACTGGTACTCTTAATGTCTCAAAGGAGACTACAGAATTATCTGACCCGAGTACTTCAATCGAGTACGGAGATACCGCTGCCATCTCCACAACACTTACCGATGATGAAGGAAGTCCTCTATCTGGTCTTCTGGTCTCGTTTGAGCTCAATGTAAGTGGCGGCTGGCAGGGAATTGGAACCGATACTACTGATGGAAGTGGCGTGGCATCAATTCAATATGCTGCTCTGGAGTTGCCAACCAGCTACTTTCTGCGAGTAATCTTTGTAGGGGATAGCTATTATTTGGCAGACACCTATCCAAACGGAGTCCTAACGATTAGTAAAGAACAGACTCAGCTAACTGATCCGTCAGCCTCTGGTTTCTACGGTGAAAACGTGACCGTTGAGGTGTATCTTACAGACAACGATCCGAACCCCGTACAAGGCGAGATCGTTATTTTTGATTATTATGATGGTGGTTGGATTCTGCTGGGCAGCAACACAACAAATTCAAGCGGCTATGCAAGCATCGTGGTCCTTCTTTCGATATCCGAAGGCAATTATACCTTGAGAGCACGCTTTAGCAGTACTGATTACTACAGCGGTTCTTCAAGGTCTGGCTTTCTCCTGGTCGGAAAGAAAACCACTCAACTCTCAGACCCATCTTCTGAAGTTGAACATACCGACTTTGTTGTTATGGAAGCCCAACTTGAAGACGACGATCTAAATCCAATCGATGGCAAACAGGTTGGTTTCTATTATTGGAATGGCTCGAATTGGAAGCTGATAGGAACAGATCTGACAAACTCCAGTGGCTGGGCCTCGTACGGATTTACGTGCCCATGGCTTCCGGGTACCCACCAGATCAGGGCCTGGTTTGCCGGAGATTCTAATTACACGTCTTCGTTCCGTAACGGCAGTCTGACAGTGTTTAAAGAGAGTTCTATGCTTTCCAATCCTAGCCTGAGCGGTGCCTACTCCGACATGATAACGATAAGTACTATTCTAACCGACGGAGATAGCCCATCTGCTATTGCGGGGAGGACAGTAGTCTTTGAGTATTATGACATCCTGTTTGACGAATGGCGTCTTCTCGGGACTGGCAGTGCTTCTACTGATGCCAATGGCAAAGCAGAACTGAACCTCACCATAGATTTCATGCCAGGCCAACTGGCTATTCGTGCTAGATTCGAAGGAGACAGCTACTTCAACAGTACCTCCACAACCGGAACTCTCACGGTAGTCAAGGAGATTACTGATATTACAGTCGTATCGATGCCTAGCACAATAACTGGAGGATCTGCCTTTACAATTGTTATCTCTCTTGCTGACGATGATGGTAATCCTGTGGGAAGCATTCGTGTGCGTCTCTACGTAGACGGAGTGCTCCGCAAGGAGGAGTATACAAATGACGACGGACAGGCCCAGTTTACGCTGAGCTTGCCTCAAGGCAATTACACAATAAGGTTCAGCGGAGAAGGCAACGCTTACTACCAAAGCAGCGAATTCAGCGATACCATTGAGGTGGGATCTGGTCTCGGAATATTCGGTCAACCGCTTTTCTACATAGCAATTGCCGTTCCGATCTGTGCGATTGCTGTTGTAGCGTACCTATATAAAAATAAAATCTTCCCCTTTAAGAGAACATATCAACTGATTCAGGTGCAAAACCCTTATATTAAACAAGCACCAAACATAAAGAAGGGAGCATAGGAGGGTGCGATGAATTTGAATGTTAAGAAACTCGCAATATTATCCGCCATAACTGTACTATCTCTTACTGGATATCTCATACTCTCATCGATATCGTTTCTCCTGCCGCTGATTCTGTCTGGTCCTATTGTTATTGCGACCAAAGAACCCCCAAGTGAATATGACATCCTCTTAAAGAAGGCCAAAAAGCAACTAAAGAAAAGCCAAGTTGAAGTCTCCAAGTTATTACAAACATACAAGGAGATAGCTGGAGACCTGTTAGTTGAGGTCTCGCTACTGGATTTTGGTCGAAAGAAGGAAGATGCTACTGCAGAGGATGGATTTAAAGTCTACGATATGGAAAGCTCTCATGCAGGACTGAACTTCCACTCACGTGATGAGCAACTCAAGGCTTTGAAGTATGAGGCAAAAGCAATAATTGAAAGCCTAGCAGAGCTGGACAATGTCCCTCGAGATGCTCTGATAGGTAAGCAGGTTGAACCTCCCGTTAAGGTGAAAAAGGATAAGAATCTCGTTTCTTCTGGTATACCCAGACTGGACGTTGCCTTGGGCGGAGGATTTCCCAGGGGTTCCTCGATACTGCTCGTCGAAGATACCGGTACCGGTGGGGATATATTTAGCTATCAATTTCTGCAGAATGGATTTGAATCCGGAGAAAGTGGATACTGCTTCTCAACGGACTTGGCCCCAAACCTCATCGTCAAAGAGTTGGAACGTAGAGGGATGAATACAGATTCATACGATAAGAAAGAGAGATTCATCCTTCTGGACGCCTACACCTACCCCGCCCTGATTACAAGAAAAACCATTAAGAAAGGCAGTAAGAAGAAAAAGAAAGAAAAAACCAAGCCCGAGGAATCCTCTGAAGTCTCTGTATCTGCCGATCCACGAAAGGTTGTAACACTAATTACGACAATCCTTAATAAACTGGGCAAAAAGAAGATCAGAGGTTGCTTCTACACATATACAACCTATATCATGGGTCTGAAAGCAGACGATGCTATTAACTTGTTCCGTCGCCTGAGAGTTCTCGATAAAGAGTGTAACTCTACAAGCATCTATGTCGTCCACAAAGGACTGCACAACACAAGAATCATGGCAAGTCTGGAGCATATGGCCGATGGCGTTGTTGAGCTTTCTGTCAAGGAAGGTATTAAGGGCCAGCTGGAAAGATACATCAGGGTGCGCAGTATGAGAGGCCGTGACTTTGATGATGCTCCTATTCCCTACAATGTCTTGGGAAGGGATATCCGACCGATGGAAGACACTCAGATACGCCACAAGGCCCCTGAGGAATCAGAGATTGATATTGAGAAGGTTAAGGCTAAGCTCAATTCCTTCTATGAATCCTAGGGCTCAATGACGACTAGCAGCAACTTTTGAGTAGAGGAGCTTTGGGATAAAACACATCCCCTTTCAGTTTTCTGATATTCTCTCACTGTCCAGTGGTTGTTATCCCCTTCTTTGTCTGATGTGAGAAAACCTCTTCCCGCAAGGAACTAAAAAAACATATAAGTTAATGATTCCCTTTATTCCATAGCTAGAAACGGACGGGATAAGAACTTGAGTGATGAAAAAGTCGAGATTGAGAGGCTCAAGGAAGAATTGGAAAGCATCCGGTCTCAGATTCAGTATCTGAAGGAGCGAGCCGCTCGTGGAGAGATATCCACTCTGGATTTCGTAGGTGAGAAGAAAAGGCTGGAAGCAATCTTACTGCGTCTGATTAGAAAGCTGGATGAGTTTAAAGGAGAGGTACCTCCTACCCCGCCTGCGCCTCCTCTGTTTGGTAAGGTCATGGGTGTCTTATCAGTAGACGAACTCTGTTATAGGCAAATCCTGAATGATGATACGGGAGCCGCCGTAGGCATTGCCTTTCTAGTAATCGGCAGCTTGCTGCTGGGCGTAACTGCAAGTCTATCTACGTTGCCCTTGATCGGTCTATTGGATCCGAGAATCAGAGCTATTGTCGGGTTTGTAGGCCCTCTGGCTCTGGGCTTGGTCTTTGCCAAGGTTGTAGGGGGTTCGAAGGGAATATCGCTCTCCAGAAGCATATCCCTTATTGGCTTTGCCTCATCCCCCCTGCTATTCCTCGTAATCTGGTTGGCATTCCATTTCCCCCTCGTTCCGTATACAAACGAACTTACTGTGATGGCAGCCAACATTATTACAGCATTGATTCCTTTGGCCTGGACAATTATTGCTGAATTCAAAGCTCTGGGTGTAATGTCAAAGGAATCCCTGCAAAGAACTTGAATGGAAAACCGGGGCCTTCTTCGTTTATCATGTACTTATTCGTTAGTATAATCGGCTTTTCTAAACTAAGCTACTCATCGATATGGTTAAATAACATCAAACATAAAGAGGTTAGTAGTAAAACCGGACAAATCAGTGTGAGTTACCATGACTAGTGGTGAAATTAAAGCAGGGATAGTGATATCGTCGATTCTCAAAGAATTCCCTGAGATTTATATAAGCAGAGAGAAGGATTCAGGTGGTGCAGCAAAGTATCGAGTAGAGAGCCCGGAAGCATCCTTATGCGAATTCACGATCTCAAATGAAGAAATAAAGATCGCATCAGACTCTAGCTTTGGTGGAGGAGAAAAGGAGAGTGCAATCAGACACCAAATAGAAAGTCTTCTGAAGACGCTCAAGATTCCTTCTGAAGCTCTTGAAATGCCCGCTGCAAAAGCCGTGGCGTTTTCAACCCCATCCATGCAAGCTACGTCCGTAGCGGCACCCCCACCAGCTCCGGCCCCTACAGTACCGACGGCCGAATCAGATGCACCAGGTACAAAACCACTTGATATCAATGGAGTCCAGTTCATGCCTATCACAGGCTTGGTTCCCATACCTTCGACGTCCTATGTTGCCCAAATCGGGAAGATAGGCGATTCTTGGGGAGTTGGAGTATTTAGAGGAAGGCGAAGCATAGGGATTGAAAGAGTCTCCGAGCTCGAAAAAAACCTAGTTGTAGGTGCCATGCAGAAAATTATTGTCATTCCGCTGTTTTCCCCCTATGCAATGTCAAGAGCTGTTGATCGCCTAATGAAGATGGCCAGAGAACCAGAATAATCAGATTATGATCCTCCAAAAGGCTCCAGTGTTCCATTCTCTCCTTGCTCCGACTTATTTTCGTCCCAGTCTGTCCGCCAATTCCAGAAAGCGATACGACCTGACATCTGGAATTCTTCACCGACCTCCTCCTTCTGCTTTAGGATTCTAGAATCCAAAGAAGTGGACAGACAAGGCCGTGGTCACCCTATCTCTCGGACTGAGCCTCCTTTTGTCACGTACGGGATCCAGTTCGAAGGAGGGACGCTTAGTCTTCTCTTAATTCTAAGCATGGGCCGCTCTTTACCTTCATACTCTCTAATCCTGAATTCCATTGCAACATCTGCGCTATACTCTATCATCCTTGCGCATTTCTCATCCACGCTTTCTGGAACCAGTAAAAACACGATGCAGCCATACTTTTTGGTAATCTCTCGCATAAGCAAACCGAAGCCGACTGCATGTCGGAGAGTAAAAAGAGTGGATAGAGTCAGCATTGAATCTACCACACATACGGTCCTGTCTTTCATTTTTCCTTCAGTTATTTCGTTGATCTCTCTGAAGGCTTTCATGACCTCACGACCGCTGGAAGGATTTGTTATAGTAAGAGGGGCGGTTTTTTCGGCAAACTTGAAGCAGTTTACAAAGAAAAGCTTCTGCTCTTCTTCAAACTTCGTCGCGATTATTCCAGAGATCTTCAACTGTTCTCGCAGTAGGTCAGGAGAGTGACCGAAAGACATGATTACGCCATAATTGCCCTTCTCTAATTCATGAGAGATTATGCTGGAAACCAGTGTCCATCCACTAGCCGTTGAAGTATCATTCATGGCTACAAGACTCTGTTGCGGAAACCCTCCCCCGAGCAGTTTATCCAGAACGGGGAAATGTGTTTTTAGCCTCAATTTAGACTCCCGGTCAATTAAATTGTCTACTCATCCAGTATCTCATTCATTGTATAATTGTCTTTTCATCTTGAATAAGGGCTGGAGATTCCATTCTTAAGAGTGGGCAAGAAAGCTAGCTTCTAACCAATGTTGAGTTTTAAAGTTTTGATACCGGTTGATAACGTGGGTGGAGCGTTAAGACGACTGTCATCGCTGCCAGATCAGCTCTGGTGCGGGAGCATTTTCAAAGTCCCGCCCTCTTTCCCAGTTTGCTAGAACGGGAGTCTCGGTAAACAGGCTCTTTCGTGCGCGTGATGAAGTTCCAAAGTGGTGTGGTACACTATACTTGGCCCCTGACGAAAGACTCCACGCGATAGCTGGAAGCGGTTGACATTTAGTTTTCTCTCAGTCCTTTTGTGCTCTCAATAGTGCGTACTGACGTCAGGAAGTTGAGTTACGCATGGAAAGTTCTTTATATTGATACAGCAAAGCTTTAATTTCATAAACAGACATTTATACCGAATATCCCAAATATTTTACAGGAAAGAATGATTATCTCACGGGGAAGGCAAAAATGGGAAAATCCAAATCCATTTCTTCTGTTGCGGTCTTATTCTTAATGCTCGCTCCGATTTTTCTGGCGGGCTCAGTCTATGGTATTGAACCAGGTATTCAGACTGAAAATCAATGGAGCCCATACTATAAGTTTCGCAGAATGGTTACAATAACCGAGCCAGGTATCTCTGATAGAATTCTTGAACCCGTAGATGTCTATCTGACCTTTCCACAGGAACAAGCAATCGTAAACAGTTGCAGAGTAGTTTACTTCAATGGTACTGCATGGAACGAAGTTACTAGTCAGGTCTGGAACGAAACAACATACATGGATTTAGGATCTACATATTACAACTCGTGCACCGTAACGTTCTTAGCCAACGTGACAGAGTCCACCCAGAAAATCTACTACGTGTATTACGATGACGCGAACAATACAGCTCCAGACTATAACAGCAGAATTTGGGCGGTCGTTAGGAATAGTTCAGCTCCAGTGGACGAGTATTACCCCTGGATATTTGACAACTCCACGGGCACAAACTATACTTACTCAGATCTTATTGAAATAAGGACACCGATCGCAAATGAGACCGCCTCTATCATTCTGTCAGACACCACGAGACCCGGATCCGACTGGGGCGGTCCCGTATGTGGCTTAATAACAGCGAAGTATAACGACTCGCTTGCTCTGAACACCTACGACGGATATAGGGCGAGTTCATTCATGTTTGTAGGGGAATTTGCCATAGATCCCTTCAATATGGATTCTACTGACGCAAGTATTTACAGGGTCAATGTGGGGCCTAACAATCCGGCTGAGGCATGGATACCAGAGGGAGGAAGCGTGTATATTGAGCAAAACGGTCCGCTTTTTGTAGTTATAAGAATCAAGACAAGCGACGGTGGATATGAAAACGGAGCTTGGACAGTAAACGGAACGTCTGTGAGTTATACTGGGCATACGGATTCCTATTACCCATCAATGATTCCAGCTAATCATGGAAGCGGATTCTTCAATTACACATATACTTATCGGTTTTATTATCATGGATGTAACCTTCTGGCCGAACTGGATCAGAAGATTCAGGTAAACGTTCAAATCCCAGGAGCCGGGGCCTATGTTAAGAACTACGGTGATTGGCCTCACGTCTTAACCTTTACAGCGAATTCATCGGTCGAAGCAGCCCTGCAGAATCAGCATGCTTGGTACGGATCAAAATACGGTCTATACAATGAATCCTCAAGCTCCAAGCGAAGGGATTTCCCGATTGAACCTTGGTCTGCATGGTACGATAATGAATCTGGCAGCGACCCCTCAATTGGAATTATTACTACAAACGATACAATTGGCTGGGAAGTATTGTCGCTTGTTGTTGGTGGCATAGGACCAAATATTATGCTTCAGCAAATCCTGAGAGAGGGCCACCAAGGGGATTTATATCTTATGCAGAATGGAACGGTTTTCACTTACCACTATTACATATACACATCGGCCTTTGGAACCAACTTCACCGAAATAAGGAACATGGCATTCCAACTCAATGATCCTCTGAGCGTCTCCCTAAAAGATTCAACTGTTATGACAGTTGCCCCATCTATAACTCCCGTTATGATGATCGCCAGCGAAGAAACAGCATTCACGGTAAATTTCACGGATCCGGGAACTAATGAACTGATTACGAACGCAATGGTTGAATATCACGCTGATTGGCAACCTGCAGGAACATGGACTATCATGTTTGAATCAACGCCTGGGGTATCGGGCGAATATCAAAGAAACATAGCCGCCCCCTCAGATCTGGGGTCTCACAGTATTACGATAAGAGCAGTAAAATCTGGCTATCCCACCGCGTCTCATACTATCGATGCGCAGATTCTGGCAAAAACCACGATATCTGGGCCTCTTGCCCTTAGCGTTCTCATAGGTGAAAACAAGACTGTTACCGTAACGTTGATGCGCACTGATCGGGGAGTTCAAGAGCCGATTGATGATGCGAATATAACTATTAGTGGCTGGAATGGAACACACGTTGTCACCCCGCTTGGAAACGGTCAGTACAGTGTGTCGTTTTACACAACAGGACTTGATGAATCCGATGTTGGGACATATGATGTTAGTGTTACAGCCAGTAAAACAGACTATCAGAATCAAACAATCCTGATTGGAGTAACTGTAAGCTCACCACCAGGACAACCAGTCATAGTCTCATTCGACTGGCTGATAATCATCGTACTGTCGGCAGGGCTGGTGAGCGCAGTGGGTTACTCGTTATGGAGCAGCTACCTCCGTTATCCGCCAATAGTCAGGAAGATCAGGAAACTGCACAAAGCCATAAGGAAGGACAGACCCCCCGCAAAGTCAATAGACGTAAAGGGAAGAGATGTTCTGGTGCATGAAACGTATCGTAAAACAGCCGGGGAACCACCAAAAGTATCGAGAAAGGAAGTCCCTGAAGAACCTCCCATAATTGTTTCACATGAGCCGGATGTCGAATTATCGCACCCTCCCCCGGATGAAGCATCGCCTACCGAGGAGGTTGTTGAGGAAATGCCCCCAGAGGAGACTGAGGGAGCGCCTCCGGCAGAAACTGAAGAGATACCGAGGGCCGAAGAACCAGAACCTCCACCGGAGACAACTCCTGAAGAAGAGTAGCTTCATCGGGAACTGGTGAGACCGAGGGACCCATCAGATCTTTGAGGGAAGAAGTGTTACACGAACTTCTCGGACTGCCTCCAGAAGAATGTAGAACGTTGCCTGAATCGATGAAAACGAAGGATTGAAGGACAGCTTCGCAGAAAAGGAACTAGCGGTTAATCTGAAGTATCATCGACGTTTGAAATCAGACTGGGTGGTGGGTTGGACTGAGCAGGGACGAAAGAGAAAACGGCTCTGATGATTCCACTCCCCCCCTTTCGAGACTTTTTAGAGAACTCTCAAACAGAAGACTGAATGACCTATTCCTGATTTCAGCTTCTTTTATCGTGATACTCTCTATCGATTTTCTGATTGATCTGGGTGTTTTTTTCGGCGTCATCGTGCTGCTTTGTTTGGGTTACGTGTTCTCAGAGATGTTCTCAGGAAGAGAAAGGACCTTTATGGAAAAACTGGTAATCAGCTTTGGAGCTGGAATGATACTCGTTATCATGACTGCAATCTTCTCTTCGCTCCTAGATCTCTGGCATATAATCGACGTTCTGCTGATCGCGGAGTTCTTCTTCTTAATACCCATTGTCATCTTTAAGCGATTGATCTTGAAGCATCAAGGAGGCTGTACTGCTCCCACCAAGTTTGAATTTGCCCTGATCCTTTTTATTATCTCTTTTGTTGTCATTCTATCCTTGCTAAGACATGCACCCTTTCACTCGAGGGACGAATATGCACATCTTTATGTAATTCGAAATCTGCTCCTCAACAAGTCCTTTGCTGAGGATTTTCCGATAGTGTCTGGTGAAAGCTTATGGGCGGGAGAAACATACGGAAGGTATTTCTTTGTCTACACTTATGCTGCATTGGTGAAGTTCGGAGGACTCGACTTCTACTCAATAGAGCGCATTTCAATATTCTTTACAGCCATGATTATCCCGTCAGTGTATATCTTGGGAGCAAGGTTGTCTAAAGTCAAGAATGTTGAGTCCCAGTGGCTGGGTATTATTGCTGCTGTTTTCGTCAGCGTAAATCCTGCAATCGTATATTTTTCTATCAGGCTTTTCCCCGATCTACTTGCAGCAGCTCTTGTGATACCATCTCTTTTCTTTTTCATAAGCTGGAAAGACAAAGGATACAAAGAGGATATACTGAGTTGTGCCTTCTTTATCTTCTTGGCACTATTCACAAAACTTCACGGTCTAGTATTTCTATCAATTTTGGTAATCCTTGGAATAATAAGTCTTCAAGACAGGAGAAAGTCAGCCATCTTGCTCAGCCTTTGTATTCTGGTACTCATGTTTATTCTTGTTTTCGGATCGGAGATCCCTTTCCTAAGCGAAATAACTGTTCGTTTGCAGAATGTGGTTCAGACCCTTTATGAAAGCATGGCATCTATGGGCGAGACCATAGGTTCCATGTTTGTTCACACATATGGAGTCTATGGATACTTGGGGTATTACCCGCAGGCAGTGTTTGTGCTTCTCATATTGGGCAGTGGGTACTTCCTCCTTAATTACCCGAGAAAGCACATCTTGGTCCTATTCCTGCCGTTGGTTGCATACTTGGCTCTTTTCTGGTTTGGCTCATTCGGGGGAGGAACAAGGCACTTCTTACCGTGTTACCCGATACTGATGATACTTGCCGCAGAAGGAGCGTTGACGCTCACAAAACGGGACTGGCTTGTTCCGACGATAATTGCCAGCGTCCCCCTTTTCCTTATCCTAGTAACCTCTCTATATCAGATCTCGGATTTACCTCTTTTGGGTATTCTCCCCTTCTACACAGCCATTATAGCATTCGTCGGCGGCACGCTAATAATCTCCAAAAAGATACTGGAAGGTCTGAATCTGAAGAATACGAGCAGTAAGATGATTTGGGGGATAACTGTAACGGTTTTGCTTGCTTCATCATTCAGTATCTACCAAAGCTATATTTTCATAAGCAACGGAGCGTACAGTGATAGTTTCTACCCTGACATTAACGTAGCAGGAGACTGGCTAAGGACAAACACCATGGTAAATGTTGTCATTCTCACAAACGGCTACGTTCCCCTGCCCTACTTCGCAGATTATCGTTCTGCCCGTGTTCCTCCCGAGACTGAGCAGGAGTTCTTAGACATAATAGAAAATGGTGAAGTCGACTATGTTGTTATTTTCACACAACCAATCCTAAGCGAGTTTGTGAAGTTTCCGTACTTGGAGAAATATATCGATATGCCAATCCCGGAAGCAGTGGAGATATTCCGCTACCACAATCCAACCATCACACTATATAATGGGACATCATTCGTCATATGGAGAGTTATGACGTAAAGACTTCTTAACTCAAGCCGGCGTGGATATTTGGCAGAGAGCAGTTCAATCCGAAACGCATATATTGGGTCTGCTCCAAATTGTCTTTAGGAGAAATTTGATTGGTACTCCCTGATGTCCAATCAATCCATGATTATGGTGATTTTAGAGCTATGGAGAAATCTTCCATGTCTGAAAAAGATGAAAGCAAACTTGAACACATTGCTGCTGGCATTGAGGAGTTGAGCGCGACATCTTCGGAACTGAAAATGTTTTTCAAGCAGTTTATGGATCACATGGCAGAGCAGCTGGGCGATATAATGAGTGCGATCGACTCAGTTAAGGCCGATATCACCAAACTTGGCCAGATTCCCGATGCTTTCGGTGAATCAGCAAAGCTCCTAGAAAAAGTTCAGAAGACACTGTCGGAGGAAGGCGTCCCCGCCGGTCAGGCCGGTGGCGCAGATCTTAGTGGATTCGAATCCAGAATCGAAGAGCTTGACAGTAGACTCGGAGGCATTGAGGGCGATGTAAAGTCAATTAGCAACGCTGTCACTGCATTAGGAAAAGCCACAGCTGAAGTAATCAATAAGTTGTCTGGTATATCAGAAAAGGCAGCCGTTTCAACTGCGTCCGCTCCTGAACCTGCCCCGACTCCTGCCGTGTCTCCACGACCCCCCAAACCTTCAAAGGCTGTAAGTCAGGCTACTGAGCCTGCCAGAGTAAAAATTGGCACTTCTACCGGTCCTGTTGCAGATATACTTGATGCGCTTGAAGCAGATATTCAGTCGGGGAAAACCGCGGAAGACCTGGCCAAAAGCTTCGAGGACTCCCGAGACCAACTGATGAAGCATATTTCATACCATCCAGCATACTTCGAAATGGGGAAGGTCATCAAAGCCCTCACGAAATATGGCGACAGCCCTCTTGATAAGAACTCGACAAAGCAGCTTATTGAAAAGATTGAGACCTGGAGAGAGCGTATGCGGACATAATCTCTATATCCTTAATCCTTCTAATAGGGCAACCATTATTGAAGCTGCTGTCAAATCCGCTGTTGTCCCGGGATTCAACAGCCCTTTTTTTTTGTTTAGCTGATCATCAAGCTTCCAAAGTAAGTCCGTTCCTTCTTGACTCAAAAGACCCCCTTCTTTGAGTATTATTCTTGCTTTCTTGCTTACAAGCTCTGCAGGTCCTTGACCAGCTTTTCTCTTTATTAAGGTATCTTGAACATGCGACAATATCGTAAGATAGGTGTGCACTGTTGCAATATTGACATCATTTGTCTCTTTCAGTGTATCAAAGAAGGCTGGATATCCGATACCGAAGGTTATCTCGAAGTCTGTGACCCACTCTCGACTGACATCGTCCCAATCTGAACTTATCTTAAATAAGTCAAGAAGTGTAATCTGACGTTCAAGGATATCAGATGTAGACCTAGAATCCGTTACGTCGAATTCGGGAGAATGACCAAGTCCACCAGGTTTTATTGCGGCTATGGCCTCGTATAACTCAACAGCATCTTGGGAAGTTGTATTTGTTAAGACATATCCAAGGTTTTCTCGCAGTCTCTTTGCATTTACGGTACCAGTTGCCAAGCTTATCCCTGCCGACACGCTAAGTGGGGACAATAGAAGGACAGTTCCGAGGTTTATGTTTCCTCCCCTTTGCCACTTCTGTGTTTCTTCTACTGCCAGTCTCATATGCTTTCCGATTTCCACTTCTTCATATCTTTGACTCTGTGCGGCACTAACACCCTTCGTAGCTAAAGCTCGCATTTGGGGATTGATGGCAATGGCACCCGCTAAGAAATGTTCAAAGACTGTTTTGGCCGTATTCCTAGTTCGATGGACATTACCCGGTTTGCCGCCTCGCCACAGGTTTCGGCCATCCACTCACTTCCAAGAGTACGGCAAAACTAGCGCACTGAGCTACAAATTCTGCATCTTTTGAAACATTCATCCTTATCTTCTCTCCGATAAGGGATTGAGTTTCACCTATATTAAATATTAATATCTTCTTAGGCCTGCTCGCAACCCGCATGATTCTTTGGAAGTCCAGAACAGATACGCACCGCATCACAAATTCTGCAGCAACACAGTCAATGTAAAACCAAAGACTGAGAGATCTATTCGAATTAAATCCGGGGGATCTTCAAAAGAAAAATGAGTAAAAAACCTAGGTTTTTTACTCCAATGTTATCGCGGCCTCTGGGCAACTAGATTCGCAAGAACCGCATTCTATGCATGATTCAGGACAGACAACGTGTGATTTCTTGTCTTTTATTTCAAAGCAATTGGGTTCCGCAGGACATACGTCGTAGCAATCTCCACATCCTGTACATTTTTCTAGATCTACTGTAGGAGGCATCTCTTTTCACCTCGCAAACCTTTAATCTATCCATATAAAAAGCTTTTTACCAAGTTCGTATGACTCTGGTCCTCAAATGAAGCAAAGAATTATAAATTCTGTTCAAGATAGAACTTAGCAAAAGTTGAGTGAGAGAAATGACTGCCAAGAGAACGATCTTCAGTCTGCTCAAGGCTGTTAGCCTAATCTTTGCGGCAACCTTTGCAGGTTTAGGTTTTGTTCTATCCTATGACTCGGCTACCCTTGCCTCTAGCCTTTCAGGACAGCAAATCAACATCAACCACACAGTCAACGCTACTCATGCTACTATTTCTGCTTCATGGAGCGTATCTCATAACGGATTTCTATACGTGTATGATATGAATATTACGATGCAGCTGTATGCGGACACTGTTTCAGGTCCCCCAGCGGATGGCTCCACGACACTATTCACACTCGCTCCAGGCACTAGTCAGCCCATCGGTATCGAATTTACGATACCCATAGCCGTGTGGATGTCAGCATCTGCGTGGATAGTTTACGGAACAACGGAAGGGACTGCTATGATCGCACAGATAGCCTTCGTCGCATTCAGTCTTACATCGAACTATACTATTGCTGTCTAGGGGTGGTAAACGATGGGTGTAAAGAAAGGAATATTCTACGCGATATGGTCCATCGTAAGCATGGCAGTTTTGCCATTCTTGGGAAACAGAGTTGCGGCCAGCTATGGATTTCACTTTGTCTTGCTCGAAAGCATGATGTATTTGATCATTGGAGTGGCAGCAATCTCGGCAACATTATCTTTCCTAGAGAATGCCCTTTTCGAAACACATACAGCCGCCAGTGCAGCATTCGGAATTAGCAAACACATAATCTACATATGGTACATCCTGACATTTCTAGGAGCAATGACGTCATTTAGCATCGGCCCTCCGTCGCTACCTGCAGCTATTGATATCCAGATTCGGTACCTATTGCTGGAAGTGCTGCTCATCATAGGAATAACTATCAAACTCATAGTGTACATGTATCAGGCAGCCTTTGCTAAAGATCTCCGTAAGGTTAAGGAGAAGCCATTCAAAGAAGTCAAATAACCAAATGTTACAGATGGCTCCCTATCCGGTAAATGACCTGCAAAAAGCACTTCTCTTATTCTATTCTTTTTCTTAGACGCTGTGTGTTACTGTTCGACCAGCAGTTGTCTCTGTTTCTCCAGCATCTTTCCTCTCAATCTGACGATCAGCTTGCTAAGTAGCCCGTCTACCCCTTCACCTGTTTCAGCATTGGTTGGATGAACTGGAATCTCCGGCAGATCGACCAGCCTGTGGATTTGCTCAGGAGACAAAGCTCCCGAGATGTCTTGCTTATTTGCAGCTATAACACAGGGCATCTTCCCGCAATCCAGTTTGCAGAATATGCTCTTCGCCTTATCTATCGATTCTTGATTGCTACTGTCAACAACCAGTATCGCTCCATCTGCGCCCTCTGCGAGGACTTCGCTCACAATCGAGAGGTGCTCTTGCCCCGGCGTTCCGAAGAAATGTATCTTCAAATCATCATAATCTCTGCTTCCATAGTCCAAGCCTATGGTCGTTCCCGAATTCTCAATATTGATAGTCTTTCCTGTGCTCAGCCTTTGAACCATCTTTGATTTTCCTGATTTGTATGGACCAGTAACCAGTACCTTTAGATGGTGCATATCATCCTCCTCAGCAATTCCCTCGTACCCCACCTTATGCTCGCACCATTGTTAAATATTTTTCGGGGGTGCTTGGACTCCTGAGAAGAAGAGCAAAGAATGGATCAGAATTTCCAGAATGCGTGACTCAATCAGTATGATTTATACTTCTCTCTACGGTGGATCAAAAGCAAGTTAGTTTTGCCGCCTCCTGAAATAACTCTTAGACCCTCATTAACCTCTCGGATATGCAAGAATCTTTTTACATACGGACGGATTCTGGATTTCGTTAACGCTGAATCTGATGTAACGATGACATCATTCCCATCCCTGACAGAATTTGATTTCGGGAGTTTCTCTCCTAAGAATTTTGTCAACTCTTCTACCATTGCATCGTTGTGTTCCGACAGCTGATCTGCGTTAACAACTATTGTTACGCTTTCCTTATTCTTTTTGGATTTCGGCAATTCAGTCACACTCTTACTGGAGTGAACCACCGCTGGTGATTCTGTTTACGTCCTACTACTGAAGAGTATAAAAAAGTTCCGAAGCGATTTCTGACGGGATTATTCCGGTTTAACGGATCTGAGGAGGGAATACACTCTTTCTGCTACCTCATATGCATGACTGATCGCTGATTCTCTTGTGGTGTCCCATAATTGAACACTGCAAATAGGCTCACCTTTTTCGACAAACGCCCCAGGCGGTGGTATGTCCACGATATGCCTAATCTTCATCAAGTCTGGAATTATGCTTGCTTGTCTGGCAAACAATACCAGTTTTACGGAGCACCCCTTCGTCAAGATAGGGGTAGCTCTAAGATCTCCAAGACACGCTCTAATATGCTCTTTAACCAAATTCAGACCTGAGACCTCCTCGATACATTCAAGAGTTCCTTGGAAACGAGGATTGCATTCCATGATGATTGGAGTGTCCTCCGGTGAGATTATGAAATCAAAACCATTTGAGCCGGCCAATTTGAAATCCTCTCCAAGTTTCAGTGAAGCCTGAATGATAGACTCGATGACATCTTCTTTGTCCTTTAGAGGCACAATGTTTCCACAGTAGCTAAAAGGTGCGGTAACGCCCAGCCCTCTCAAACCTATCAGCTGCTCGTTAGCGGTTACTGATACGCATTTCTCTCTGTCGCATAGGATAGAGACACTGACATCAAGCTTACCTTCTACATATTTCTGCACGTAAGCAGGTTCTCCCTTATGAGTCGAGATGATTTCCCATGCACTTCTGAGTTCACTGTCTCTCTTTGCAAGCTTTAGCCTGAACCCCCCTGAAGTTGCATATGGTCTTAGAACGACTGGATATTGAAACTTGCTTGCTACAGAGATCGCATCCTCAAGATTTGTCACCCTCTCTGTTGGTGGTATCGCTAATCCAGATTTCCTGGCACGCTCAAGAAATTCGATTCTGTCTCTTACCTTCCGGATTACTTGAGGCTGGTTCCCTAGGACCGGAGCTATTTCTCCCAGAGAGTCCCATAGATCTGGATAATCGTCAAGACCACTACTAACTAGAACATAGTCTACCTCTTTGTGTTTCTTGGCCATTTTGAATGCAAGCTCCACCAGTTTCATGCCTAACGGGGCTTCAGATTCTGTTGGATGTTCTCCGAGGCCATATGTTTTGATCGCCTCGACATCATCTACGGTGCTTCTGAGGTCTTGGTCTCCCCAATAATCTACGGCGTATACTTCATGGCCTATTTTCTTGGCCGAGACCGCAGCTGGTCTGGAATTCGAACCGACTATAAGAATCTTCAATCTCCGCAAGTTTTTTCCCTGTTTGTTCTTTTTGCTTCTTTCTTAACTTTTTTTCGATGC
>JBHLPL010000117.1:0-5819 GCA_048939465.1 Promethearchaeota archaeon
CAGCCTAATGGCAAATTTCCCATTCGGGCTGCAAAAGAGCTTGGATTCACGATGGATCAGATTCAGCCTGGTCTTCTGACTCCAGAGATCGGAAACACGTATTCTGGTTCGACGCCTCTGGGGCTGGCGGCGACTCTGGACATTGCCAAGCCCGAAGATAAGATTCTCGCGGTATCCTACGGTTCTGGTGCTGGAAGCGATGCGTTCTATATTGTTGTACAAGATCTAATAGAGGAGAAGCAACCTCTCGCCCCTAAAGTACGCGACTATATTACTCGGAAAAGATACGTTTCCTATAACTGCTACATAAAGTGGCGACGTGGAATAATTGGGCAGCCAACATAAAAGGGGCGAAAAAGATGCGGAAAGTTGCTATTGTTGGAGTGGGCATGATCCAAGTAACCGACCACTGGGATAAGTCTCTCAGGACGCTTTTTGCTGAAACAGCATTAAAAACTCTAGAGGACGCTGGAGATCCTAAAGTAGATGCGGCCTTTATAGGCAATATGTCTGCGGAAGAATTTACAAAACAGAAGAATATCGCCACACTAGTCTCTGACTTTTCTGGATTCAGAGACATCCCTGCGACGAGAGTCGAAGCGGCTGATGCGTCCGGGGGGAGTGCTATCCTAGAGGGATTCACTGCGGTTGCATCCGGTCTTTATGATACAGTTCTTGTGGGTGGCGTAGAAAAGATGTCGGAAGCCATTTCCTCAGAAACTACCCAAATACTCTCTATGGCTGCCGATCAAGAATATGAAACCTTCCACGGCCTTCCGTTGGTTGGAGCTGCTGCGATGCTCATGAGACTCTATATGCATGAGTTCAAGGCGACTCGGGAGCAATTTGCAGCTTTCACAGTTCAAATGCATGAAAATGCATCCTCGAATCCCTACGCACAACTACGATTCAAAACGACTCTGGAGAACGCTTTGGGAGCCCGCCCTATTGCAGATCCTATAACTCTGATGGACTGTGCTCCCGCCGGCGATGGAGCGGCTGCACTGATCCTTTGCTCTCTGGAAAAAGCTAAGAAAATAACGGATACTCCCGTTCAAATAATCGGAGTTGGTCAAGCTACAGACACACTCGCCCTTCACGATCGTGAAGATCTCTTAACTTTTGGGGCTGTTTCAAAAGCTACCCAAAAAGCACACAAGATGGCGAAGACCACGCTGGAAGATATAGATGTGTTCGAGATCCATGACTCGTACACGATAACTGGCCTGCTCTCCATAGAAGGCCTGGGTCTTTCAGAAAGGGGGGGTGCAGGAATGCTGGTTGAAGACGGGGGAATTGCAAAAGACTCACAAATTCCGGTTAACCCAAGTGGCGGACTCAAGGCACGTGGGCATCCGGTAGGTGCAACTGGTGTATATCAAGCGGCAGAGATTGCTCTCCAGTTACGCGGTGAGGCCGATGGGATGGAGGTCAAAGACGCAGAAATCGGGCTAACAGAGAATATTAGCGGAATGGCCTCACTAGCAAACATCCACATATTGAAAAGAGTATAGAGGTTTAGGTGAAACAGAAATGAGAGTTCCAATGCGTTGGAGGGAAATTCCCCAACATTATCGTTTAGAAGGATCTAAATGCATAGAATGCGGCAAAGTGTACTTTCCACCGAAGCTTGTTTGTCCGATCTGCCATTCTACTAGTCTAGAAAAGATCTTTCTTCCTAGAAAGGGGAAGGTAGTGACATTTACGACCGTACGTGTTGCGCCTAAGACCTTTGAGCTCTACGTACCATACACTGTTGCCCTAATTGAACTGGAAGGTGGGACGAGACTGACTGCTCAATTAACGGATTGTGACCCCTCGGAGATTTATATTGGAATGCCCGTCGAGACAATCATCCGAAGAATAAACACCGAAGGGAAGACTGGACCGATATTTTACTGTTATAAGTTCCGGCCTGAACTGGGATCAATGACAACAGATCGATCCAAAGCATCCTCAGAACCATAGTCTCCATATTTTTTAGATTTTTTAGATAATTCTTTAAACTTCTTTTGACTATCATTACTATGATAGTCGGGTTGAGATCGTTATGCCTAAATCAAGAAAGAGTATTTCTGAAGAGGAACAGACCTCCACGATTCTCTCTGCAATTTCTAGCTCGCTGCGATCTGAAATCCTCAAACTTCTAAGTCGTGAAACGTCCCTATCGTTCACGGAGATTATGCAGGGTATCGATATTGATCCTCGTAATGCGGGTAGATTTGGCTATCACCTACGTGAGCTAAAACGGGCAAATCTCATAACGGGCGGACCGGCAACGGGCTATTCTCTGACACCCATAGGAGAAAAAGTAGTAGACTTCATATGGACACTTGAAGATATAAGCAGGAAGTATTTGGATGAAATATTCGTCAGAACTTCAAGAATCTCGATGGAGCACTTCGATCGAGGCAAAATAACAGAATCATTAGTAAGAGAAGCCAGTGTTCCGAAAACCCTTGCAGAGAAGATAGCGAAGGAAGCAGAAGATAGACTAATGAAACTGAAAGTACAGTATCTAACTTCTTCCTTGATTCGTGAATTCGTGAATGCTATCCTCCTCGAAAAGGGTTTTGAAGAATACCGTCATGCACTAACCCGTCTTGGTCTCCCTGTTTATGATATCACTCAGCTTATCAAGAATCCGTCATTTAAAGCAACCGACTCAAGTCCTGAAATTGTGCATAAATTGGCAGGAGATGCTGTATTAGAGCAATACCTCTTTATGAAGATACTCCCTAGAAAGGTCGCAGATGCGCATCTTTCTGGAGCTATTCATATACCGCATGCCAGCTACTGGGTCTTAAAGCCAAACGAAATTTGCCATGACCTGCATACTTTGCTTCAACGAAATTTCTTTTCGGCAAAGCCTCCTAAAACGTTAAGAGATACCCTTGGTCAGATATCCATGATTATTGGAAATACACGAGCAAACGTTATTAGCGGGCAGGTTTTTGATCATTTTAACGTCTTTTTGGCACCATATGCGAGGGCAAAGGACATAAAAGAAACAAAGAAAGCACTGAGAGTCTTCTTTGCTGAACTGAACAATACCTTCTTCAGTCAAGAGAAACGTCCGAACAGCACTATTCTCCTTGAATTCACAATCCCCTCTTACCTCAGAGATACTCCGGCAATTGGACCGAACAATAGGATAGTTGGTACATATGGGGAGTATGCTGATGAAGCCAGTTTCATATTAAACGCAATACTGGATATTTTGATGAAAGGCGATATGCTGGGGAGACCTTTCTTCAATCCAAACATCGTACTAAGAATAAGACCTGAAACGAGGGAAACCTCTTTACAACTTCTACTGAAATCTCATAAGTTGGCCTCGAAATGGGGAACTCCCTACTTCATAAACATGCGTCCAGATTGGCAGACTCTGAATGCTTGTTACACCGGGAACCTCACACGTTTAGAATCTTCGTGGAAGAGTAATTGGGATCTGGGTGTCAATCGCACTGGAAATCTTGATTGGGTTGCAGTAAATCTCCCTCAAGTTGCTATTGAATCGAAGGGAGATGAGGAATCGTTGTTCGGTTTACTTGACGAGTATTTGAACATAATTTACGAAACTCTTACAGTAAAGCATAAAACAATTTATGAAAGGCTTCGAAAAGATCATCTACTTCCGCTACTCATGCATAATATTGATGGTGAACCTTACTACCGTTTAGAAAACGCAACTCATACCGTCGCTTTCTTGGGGTTAGATGAGGCCGTTAGAAAGTGCACCGGCAGCTCTATACATGAGGGGAGAGATGCTCTAGATTTTGCCAAGACTATACTAAATCACCTGGCCGATTTTGCAGAGAACTCCACTAAAATCTCTGGTTTAAGATGGAACACAATGCAGATGCCCGCAAGTTCTGTTGCACATAGACTTGCGAAACTAGATGCAGAGCATTTCGGATCCGATAATTCAATTGCACAGAATGCTGGAGCCACACCCTTCTACAGCACCAGCAACATACTCGCGTCCGCCTCAGTACCGTTCGAAAAAAGAGTGGAACTGGAATCACAAATCCATCCTATGTTGCTGGGTGGGCACATGCTTAGCATTCCTTTATCGGATTCTCGTATTACATCAAAAAGATTGTTGAAAGCTACCGAGAGAATCTGCGATTCCGATGTTGGTTTCTTTGCCTATAGCAGACGTTTGACTTTCTGCAGCAGGTGTTTAAGCACATATCAGGGCGTCCAGCAGAAGTGCTCCTCTTGTGATCTGTCTGGCACAAATCTGAAAAGTTTTGACCGAGCGATTGGCACCTACGGACAGTTAGATAAACTAGAATCCAGCCTGAAACTCGCAATTATTGGTCAGAATAGATATTCTCTCTAAAATTAGATGGGTATCTAGTGTGGAAGATGGTAGCGGGGCCGGATTTATCCGGACTGAAAAGAGACCGCTATGGTATTCCCCCGGGATGACGGTGTGTCTTGCTCCCGAGCGGGGGATGGAATTTCATGGGTGCGGGCCTGCCGCCCCGGATTTGAACCATCGATCTCCCGCAACTCCTCGGAGTTGACTCGGGGTATCTCAGAGCCCCTCATATGAGCCCCGCGGGATTTCAGGCCACGGTCTCCTGATTCGGCTCAAACGCCAATATGCGTCTGGCCTACCCCACCCCGCTTTCCAGTGTTACATATTACATTAATTGAGAGACAGTGTGAGCCTCTAAGGACATTTCCTGCCCTGAAATTCTTTTGCGAATTGGTGAGTGTTACCTCGACTCAATTCAATATGCTTGTCGTGAAAACATGTATTTAAATTCCTCGGAATTCATCTCCACTCTTTCGGGTGGGGTTTTCCTGGGAGAAGAAAATAAAAGTACCCACTGCTAGATTTCAGTTCATATTCGTGCTTGGATCACTCATTTAAAAGAAAGCTCCAAGTATTCATTACGAGATTCAAAGCGGTTATCTGAGGTGATGGGATTGAGCAAGCACAGTGATAGGTTTGTTAAGAATATGGAACTTAACCCTGAAATCACGGTTGATGAATTAATAGGCGAATTTAGAAAATCGGGAGCATTTGGTGCAGGTAGATTGGGTCTTGCTGCGGAGATACTAGGAAGGATGTTTCGCAAAGAGAGATTGCTGAAGTTTCTAGGATTGGCGGGTGCGCTGGTTCCAGCCGGCATTCGAAGAATCGTTTCCCGTCTTATTTACGATGGCCTGATTGATGTTTTAGTGACCACCGGTGCAAATATAACACACGATTTAGTTGAAGCTTTTGGAGAAAGACATGAGAAAGCATACATACAGAAAAATGATTCACAACTCAGAAAGCTGGGAATTAACCGGATATTTGATATCTATATTAGAGATAGTGCTTTCGAAGCTCTTGAAGATAATATTCAGGCTATTTTAAGCAATATAAGTGAGGAAAAACGCATAGACGGACTTGCTGTTTATGAACTAATATGGGAAATTGGGAGGAGGATTAAAGACCGACACTCAATAGTTAGAAGTGCCTTCAAAAAGAAGATTCCGATATTCTGTCCAGCTGTTACCGATTCTATCTTAGGTCTTCAACTATGGTTATTCAGGCAAAGAGAAAAACTAAACATCGATGTCATAAAGGATTTGCAGAAAATAATTGACATAGCTTACGAGTCAGAAGAGGCGGGAGTTATAATTTTGGGCGGTGGAGTTCCAAAAAACCATATTCTCCAAACCATGTTAATAACGGGAAAAGGATTTGACTATGCTATACAAATAACAACTGATAGACCAGAGTCTGGGGGTCTAAGTGGTGCCTCACTTCAAGAAGCCCAATCCTGGGGAAAGATTAAATCGGATGCCCTGTG
>JBHLPL010000033.1:0-18532 GCA_048939465.1 Promethearchaeota archaeon
CCGGAAGCTGCTACAAGATCATGCTTGACGACGTCTTGATCGGAGCCTTCATCGTGTTCCGAGATTATCCGGAAAAAGGATCAAATGTTCTGGGCACAATCTTTCTAGATCCTGAGTATCAGAATCGAGGCATCGGTACGCAGGTAATGGAGTACATTCATGATTCTTTTCCTGCTCGACGGTGGGTCTTGGATACTCCCGAGTGGCATACTCGGAACCGCCACTTCTATGAAAAACTTGGCTACCATAAAATCGGGGAACGAAAGGAACCTCGTGCAGGCTTTTCGCTTTGGATTTATCAGAAGAATACGGATGTATCGACGGCCAAGTGAAAGAAAGACTTGTGCAGAATAGTAACACTTAATTCAGTTATCACTCATTGTACTGCATCAATAACTAATTCTGAGGAGGATGACATCCCTATGACCGGTAACGCTCGAAATAAGCTTGGAGAACGACTAAGTATTCGGCAATTCGCAAGAGGTGTTGATGAGCCAGACTGGGTAGAGGTATTAAATGCAGCCTATAAGGAATTCGAACTCTGGTGGAGGGCCACTACCGCGGAGGAGATGTTTCTGCAAGAAAAAAGCCCGACTTATGACTTTGAAGGACGATTCATCGCTTCGATCAATGAAAAACCAGTGGGGATAGTGCACGCTCATGTTGACAAGTTGAGAAAGGAGAAAAAGGGTTTCATTCATACTCTCTGTGTTGTCCCAGAGTATCGTGGACTCGGAGTTGAAGAAAAGCTTCTCGAGTTGGCCGTAAATGAACTCAAGAAACGTGGAATGGACTCAGTACAATCCTGGAGTGATCATAGAAGAAATGATCGCATACAGCTTTTGGAGGCAAACAGCTTCGAAACTGTCCGAACGGAGAGCGATATGGAGATGGATTTGAGCGGCATTCCAACCAATATTGGAGAGAATCTCCAAGTCAACATTTTACCGCTTCAAAAGAACGTCGAGAAAGACATAGAAACGCTCATTTGGCTTTACAACGAGTCGTTTAAGGATCACTTCAATTATCGCCCGATAACTATCGGAGAAGTTCGCCATCTTTTGACAGAAGACCCACGCTACACAGAACAAGAATACTTTTTTGCAGAGATGAACCAAGAGATGGTGGGTTTTGCCGGTTTGGGTATAGACGAAAAATTAAACACTGAGAAGAATATCAAAGTTGGCTTTGTCAACATTTTGGGGGTTTTAAAATCCTTTAGGAGAAAAGGTATCGGAACCAGACTGATGCTTCATGCCTTGGAAAGGACTAAAGCGAAGGGCATGACCAAGGCCTTGTTAGATGTAGACGATTTTAACCTAACAGAGGCTAAGAAACTCTACGAAAAAATCGGATTCAAAGTCGTAAAAAAATACCTATTTTGTGAAAAGAGTCTGTGAAGCAGCGCTTTTGACAGACATTCGATTGTAGACTTTGAAAGTCAAAACCGTGGGGTCAAAGCTGCGGAAACCTCTTTAAGCAGAGCGTGCTATCGTAAGGTAGGGAGTGCAAAAAAACTTGCCCGCAGCCGGCGAAAAGGATCCTTCAAAGCAAATGCTGATTGCCCTAAAGTTCAACGAAAAGATTAACCTGCGGGATTTGGAAGGTTTAGCTGATTTAATGACTGATGACCACACATTCATTGACAACTTCGGAGAGATCACCAAAGGCAAGGACGCAATGAAAGAGGGCTGGAGGGAATTCTTTGAGAAGTATCCGGATTATCGGAACGCATTCACCTGCGTAACGGTTAGAGATAATACTGTTGTTATGACCGGTTATTCTACCTGTTCTCACAAGCCGCTAAACGGTCCAAGCATATGGACCGCCAGAATTCGTGGGGATCGCGTCTCCGAGTGGAGAGTCTATTGGCTTGACCAGAGGTAATCTCTTCGGATTAAGAAACTCAGCAGAATACAGTTCTTGTTCACGAACCCGGTCCCGATGGGGTTAGATGATTGCAAGACCGGCTCCTTATTTACAAATACCAATCACTCTGTCCAGAAATACCACCCATCTGAACTTCTAGCTCCTTTCAGGGTTCCTTTTGTTACCCTTCGGGTCAAAGTAGTGTATATTACACCGCGCTTGCCTTTTATTGCGATTCCTCTGGCTTCCAATGCTTTCTCCACATCTTCTCTTGTCCTCCTGTTGGGCAGTCTGAAGAACCCTTCTTTGATCAATTTGTCGATTGCTGAGGCCCAAACTTTGGGAGCACCTTTCCGTTTCTTCTTGAGGGTTTTGACAGCTTCCTTAAAACTTTCCTTGAGGACCTCAAATGGTGATCCCAAGATTTCGATTCCTTCCATGTCCCCCTCACCCAATCCCCGCCTCACAAACTCCTGTATCACCGGCATTCTTTCAGGATTCAGGCCTGCAAGAGTAGCTCCCACTGTTTCAACGGCAATAGCATCCCTTCCCACCAAAAGAGTATTTGCAGGTACACGTTCGTCACCTGCTTTGAGCCAAAGGTACGTGCCGTCCAGAACGGCAAGATCTATTCCTCCTATCTCCTCAAAGACATCCGCAAGGACTGAGGGCAAAATCTCTTCCTTATGGAATTTCGCCTTCTTGGGATCTGGAATACAACCCAGCAGGTTCTTGAGAATGCTTCCGCTTTGGAACGTACGCAATATGTGTGTGTCTACAAGTACATTAGGTTTGAAGAGCACTTGTGACAGCTCCATCTCCGTTCCTGCTATTCTCACCTTCTTTGTATCGGTGTCCGAAGAAAGATTGAAGGGTACTACGCGATCAGAAAAAACCTCTCTCCAAATTTCTAGCCTTTCCGAACCCGTTCCGCGATAATTGTCTGACTCGACCAGAAAGACCTTTGGAGCATTGGTTAAGCTGTTAACGATTGATTGCACCACGGCAACTGATGTATGATTATCTGCTCGGTGAGAAAAGACTCCGACTTTAACAGCTACGGATCTCTCCGTAGAGTTCAGATCATCTATCCCTCCAACTAGGCGGAGAGCTTGTGAGAATGACTCTGATTCGTTTCCATCAACCTGTACTACAGCGACCTTCGAAGTCAAGAACACACCTCACCAAAAGCCGAGGAGTTCAATATCAGGGATATGAACGAGGATTATAAGTACTGTTAAGATTTAAAAGATGCGCTTGCGAATCAAGAATCGTTCATCAATCGCTGCGCAATCTTATGAATTATGAAGATAGTTTCTTCGAGATAATCGTTAGATTTCTCCCCAGACCTTTTGCCAGCTTCAGCTCATTATCTGACGGCATCCGCTCACCCACGGGGCCTGCAATAGTTGAGGCTCCGTACGGTGAGCCTCCAGTTATCTCCTCGATTGTCGTTTGCTCCTTGAAAGAGTAGGGCAAGCCAACCAGGACGCAGCCATGATGTAAAAGGGTAATCATTGTTGAGATTATCGTGGTTTCTTGTCCGCCGTGCTGTGTGGCAGAGCTTGTGAATACTGCTGCTGGTTTGCCAATGAGAGTACCCAGTGCCCAGTCTTCTCCAGTCTGATCCCAGAAGTTTCTCATCTGGGCACACATATTGCCGTACCGAGTTGGTGTTCCCACAATAATCCCGTCAATTAGTTTAAGATCTTTTCGCGGATCAGCAATTGGAATATCCCTCATTAGCTCTTTCGCCTTGACCACGTCATCTCCCATGAACTCTTCTGGTATGAGTTCGGCCACTTGTTTTAGAACTGGCTCTCCCCCTGCCTCTCGAACACCCTCAACTACCCCATTGGCCATTTTGAAAATATGACCATACATGGAATAAAACAGAACGAGAATCTTGGGTCTGTTCTCTTCCATTCTCAACCTCCCTCCTTATTATTGATTATTCTATTTTTTGATGCTGATTCTTTGGTCATTTTCAACATCGCCTGCTTACTGTGAACTGTTGAAAATGGCCAGCTTTCTGTCGCACGTCCCCTTTCGGCCGATATAAGAAATCTGTTGATGAAGGGGGCCAATCAATAGTTCATCCACCACTAATCTCAATAGCGACGACAGGACAACTGTCTGCACCTTCTTGTGCACACCCCTTTAGACTTTCATCGACCTCTCCGATGCTGAAATCTTCATTCTGTTCTTTCAGGTAACTGTCTACGATTCTGGACTTCCCTTCATCGTCTTCCTCATATACCTCGCCGCAAATACTATAACACACGCCACAGGCTATGCACAGATTTCTATCTACCTTAACTGAGACCATTCTAAGTAATCTCCGGCAAGTTGTTCATTCATACGAGCAGATCATAGCTGGATCTACTTATTCGTTCACTTACCTAGGAGTTCTTCATGATTTCCTACCCATTATCCACCTGGATTTCAGGACTCTCATCCCGTCAACGTTATAATGTTATTCTCGGCCGCCTATTTTGCACTGTAATTTGCTTCCAAGTGCCGATATATAAATATAACGGTGTGATATTTTGGCTTTTTGATAGGGGCTGTGAAAGACCTCAGTGTGTTAAGATATTAGAACTCTAAGCTTCGAAAGGTTTTTATAGGGAAAACCTTCAAAGATATAACAGTGTTATACTCAAGAGGTGTTGTTATGTATAAAGAAAAACCAACGACTTCTCCAGTAGTATGTGTCGACCATGACCATGAAAAATACTACATTCAGATCGAATTACCTGGAGTAAAGAAGAAAGACATAGATCTGACGGTCGCCGAGCAGGGATTCTGCATCAAGGGCTCCAGGAAGGATGCCGATCTTTCAGGGTGTTACTTCTTGGTTCACGGTGTAGATCCAGACAAGACCAAAGCTAAGTTTGAAAACGGCTTGCTAGATATTGTTATACCCCTGAAGAGCCCTCTCATAGGCAAGAAAATCGCAGTGGAGTAAAGGGAGGAATTCGTCACAGGTTAACGGATTTCACGAACTCCACTATTATTTCTTCTCAAGATCAGGCCTTGGAACGCTTCTAACGGGAACAAAACCGGTATGAAGACCGGACTTCTAATATTCTCTCTCTTCGAGCAGTTTTACTAATTTCTTATACTTGTCGTGAATCATATTTCTGTCAAACTCCCAGAATTCCTCGAGCATATCCTGCTGTTCTTCTTTGCTAAAGTACTTCATGCAAGGGACAAAAAAGTGCTTATCTTCCTTTTCGATATGTTTCGGATAAAATTCAACCAGCTCCTCTACAAGCGCAGTAATATCTTCAAGGGCATCAAGATTGCCCCTTTCATAGCTCTCCTTTGCACCAACCAGCTTACCGACAGTCTTTCTGGCATAAACATGCTCTTCTATCAATTCATCCATGATTTCTCTGTGCTTTGAAGAAAGCTGTTTCTTGCCAAGTTCTCTGAATAGAATATCTTCTTCCTTACCGTGATGAGTCCTATCGGCATACGTTCTGATGAAGTCGACCGCAACGTCAATGAAATTCAGACTCACCTTGTTCGTCTCGCCTATTCTTTGTCGCTCCTCCCGCATCAAAGCAATCATGCGCTCAATAAGCCTATGCTCGATCATCAAAGGACCAATTGGCATCATATTTACGCACCTCACCTTCCTATTTCATGCAGCCGATCCATTTAGAAGATATTCAGATCATAATTTCATTTTCTGGAACACAGAATTCTGAGGGGATGCGTAGGGCTTCAATTTCAGAACTCATCCAAATCATTTCCACACGCATTCGGAAGCGGAATTCAGGTATGGCATTTTCTCAAGAAGCACACGGAAAAGGCCTAATAAGGCGCAACTCCTCTTCTCTTAACAGCTCTATCATAAAGATACCAGTTGTTGGCCCAGTCTCTGTCTCTCTCAGCCAGTTCTTTTAGGACTAGTTCTTTGATACCTGTGGTCTTGGCCGGAAATCTGAGTTCTTTCTCAATACTTTTGGCAATGTCTCTGGCAACGTCGATCGGCGCACCGCATTTTACACAAGAAACAACGATTTTTTCCCTAACGAAATCTTCTTCCCGTCCGTCCATCTTAATGACTTTTTTCAGTTTAGCCACCTTCCTCAAGGCTGATGTCTTCTCTATAATCTTTCTCCTTAAAAAACCGTTGTTTTAATCAAAGAACGGTAGTTTTGACTTTTCGCTTTGAGAGACCCGAAATCTTTTGAGACTTCTTAAATCTTCACTCTTTGATTCTATGTCGGAAGAATCATCTACGTTATACAAAAGGATAAAAGGGGAAGGAGTTCAGAATGGTATCAATTCCAAGCACCACGGAGGTAGAATGATTGGTTGAGGTTCTTCTCCGAACCGTCATCCCTCTTTTTCTTCTGATCGGGGCAGGCTTCCTTTCAAGAAAAGTGGGAATTCTGAAGGCCGGGGACGAGCGGGTGCTCAACGCTTACATATACTTTTTTGCGTTACCCGCCCTACTTTTCGTCAATATGGTTGAAACCGAGTTTTTCGGGGATACTTTTACTTTTATACTTGCGGGGATGACTCCCATTTTTGTGGTGCTGGCGATCTATCTGGTTCTCTTCTTATTATTTAGGTTTCCGAAGGATACTCTTTATCTCCTAATCTTAAGCACCATTTTCGGTAACGTTGCCTTCTTTGGCATACCTTTCATAATGTTTGCCTTTCCCATTGCGCTGGCGGAGCGTTTGGCGGTATTATCGGTGGTTTCTATTGCTATTGTGAGTGTTACGATTTCCATTACAGTTCTCGAACTACGTGAGCATGAAGGAGGTAGTAGATGGGATGGACTGAAGCACGTTGGGAAGAGGCTTTCGAAAAATCCACTGATCCTATCAATCTTTTTCGGTATTTTGCTATCCCTTGTTGGGGTGGAAATCCCTGCTCCTGTTTCGACTTTTCTGCACATGTTAGGAGGCAGTACAACGGCAGTAGCCATTTTTATGCTGGGGGTTTTTCTATACGGGAGGAAGTATACGGATAAGGGCAAGGCTTTTGGGCTAAGTCTTTTGAGGCTGATACTTCTTCCGGTCATAGCTTCTTTGGCCATAAGCTTGTTCGGTCTGCCAGGTATCGAGATGCCAGTGTTGGTGCTTATGCATAGCATGCCTGTTGCCGTTTCTATGATAGTTCTCAGCGAGCGCTACAATTTTCATAAGGAGTTAATCGCTTCATTGATATTAATCTCCACGATTGGAGCAATAGTATCTTTAAATGTATGGCTTCTGCTATTGGGATACTATTAGAAAGAGGACAGGAGAGAGTAAATGTAGTGAAACAGTTCCGGCCGATTGGATAACTCACAAGACTGACGCTCTGTCTCATTCTGGTATAACACAATGTAATTTATATATGCGGACGTAGATGTGAAAGGAAAACGGATTAAAGAATAGAAAGCGTGAAGAAGAAAGTGAGCCGGACAGAGAAAGCGAATCTTATGACAGGAGATGATCGAAGTGAGCAAATGCCCTAAATGCGGACATGTCGTAACAAAACTCAAGGACGTAGTCTATAGAAGATCTGGATCTAAATACGTAATTCTGTGTCCAAATGAAAAGTGCAAAGAGGAATACTACGCTACGGAGTGGGTAAATAAGCAATTAGAAAAGCAAAAGGAATATTTCGGTTGAAAGGTAGCCTGCCCCAAATATGGTCATCCGATGGCGAATCTAACTGACGTGACAGACGAAGATGCCCAATGGATCAATAAGCCACCCAAACGAACCGGCAGTCCAAGGAAGCAGAGAACGGATAGCATAAACCCATAAAAAGTGGAGCACAGGAACATGTCAGAGATTAAGCTTCAGAGGAATCTTAGTCTTTTTGACGTCACAAACTTAGTCATAGGAGGGATAATTGGGGCCGATGTCTATGTGGCCTCATCCTTCGGAGCAGGCCTTCTTGGACCACTTTCGATTTTGGTGTGGGTCATAGCAGGCCTTATAGCGATAGTTATTGCTCTATCTTTCGCTCAATGCGCTTCTCTACTGCCCAGAGTCGGAGGACCCTACGCCTATGCTAGAGAGGCTTGGGGGCCGTTTCCAGGTTTTCTTGCAGGTTGGTCGCTTTGGCTTGCCGAGTGGATATCACTGGCTGTATTTCCGGTGGCATTTACACGTTATCTGATGTTTTTCTTCCCAAATCTTGATTGGGTAGGCCAAACATTTGTCAAAGTGCTCTTTGTTGCATTCCTAGCAACAACGAATATAGTCGGAGTCAAGACGGCAGGAAGAACAAATGATGTACTTACCATAATAAAGATCGTTCCTCTGATTTTCTTTTCCGGAATTGGAATTATCTTTGTGATTCTGAATCCGGCTGTGGTAGCATCTAATTTTTCACAGTTCGCACCATTCGGATTGACAAACTTCGGTAGCGCTGTTGTTCTAATATTCTGGGCATATGCAGGATTTGAGATATCGACCATTCCTGCAGACGTAATAGACGACCCTGATAGAACTATCCCAAGGGCAATAACTGTCGGGATCTCAATCGTGACTGTTTTCTATTTAACAACGAACGTCATACTGTTTGCAGTAAGACCTTGGGCTCAATTGGCTTCAGATTCAGCGCCCCTTGCTTCAGCGACTAGTTTAGTGCTGGCTATACATCCCGCATTGGCCCTTGTGGGGGCATTAATCGTAGGTGGAGGAGCTTTGATCTCCGTCAGCGGCTCTGACGAATCAGGAATGATTGGTGCATCAAGGCTCGGATATGCGTTGGCGTTAGACGGCCTTTTTCCTCGAGCCTTTGCCAAAACTCATCCGAGATTCAAAACACCTTACCTGGGAATCATGATTCAAGCGGTCACGGCCCTGATTGCTTCCATAGTCGGTACAGTACGTGCTTTAATAGCTACTTCTGTCTTCTTCATGGCATTTGCATATTTGCTTACAGTCGCATCCGTATTCAAACTCCGCAAGAGAGATCTAAAACCAAAATTCAGACTCAAAGGCGGTCTGATAATTCCGATCTCGGCTTTCATCTTTTCTCTCTATTTACTCTCGCAAGTTACAATAACACAACTTGCGATAGGACTGGGATTACTTCTCGTCGGAATACCAATTTATACTAGATTCTCTCCGAAGAAGGAACTAAAAGAGCTCAAGAGAATACTGGTTTCCACTCCGAATAGATTAAGAAGAGCTTACAGGCAAGAACAGAGGTTTCTAGGCAACATATTTCGTCTGATAAAGAGGTACTACCGAAGAAAGACCGGCAGGAAGCAGGCCTGGGCTGAAGTCGAAGAACGATAATATCCCTTTGCATTTCAGTCTATCTAAATTCAGACTAATAAATAATCAGCAGAATTAGCGCTACCGCTGATGCTATTACTACTGCTATCAGAGGGAACCAGACCTCACATAGTGATTACTTAGCCTAGTGTTTTTGCATTACTTACCTTTCTTTCTCATAGACTTTCAGCTGAATCCTGGATGTCGTTGATTTCGGCTTTTGACTTCGAAGAATCTCAGAATGAAGTGTGATTCAGAGAAGTCCTTGATAACTATCAGAAAAGGAAGGGCGGGGACCAGTTGTCAACGGAACTACCAGGGATTCTTGCCGGTTACTGTCAGATTCTCTGGGAACGATGTCCATTCCGTAAATCCACCTTCATAGATCTTCACCTTGGGATAACCGAGATACCACTTATAGAGAATGAACTGGTTGGTTGCCTCACGTCCAGTGCCACAGGTAACGATGATGGTCTTATCCGGGGTTACTCCGCGATTCTTCAGGATGGATCTTATCTCTCCCTCAGACTTCAGCAACTTTCTGTTATTATCCGTCATCAGGGCGGGCCAAGGGAGGCTTACAGCTCCCGGAATATGACCGGTTTTGATCCATAGCTGGCTCCCTTCAACAACGCCTTCATAAACATGAGCGGGACGGTTATCCAAGACTATCACATCTTGCCTGTCTCGTTCTACCTTGAATCTTTCGTACTCTATGAAGTAATCTGAGCGGATAACGGCTGGAAAACGGGATTCCTCGCCTTTCGGGAAGACCTTCGTTATTTGCCTACCCTCTTCCTTCCACTTATCGATGCCGCCATCAAGGACGTAAACATTATCGTGTCCAAACCGCACCAGAGAATAAGCAACCATGGTCTGCTCCAGCCCATCCCCCCACCCTTTAAAGGGTCCAGTTCCCGTGTAAACAACAACGGGTAGATTCGGCTTCAGACCTAAACGACTGAAAATCAGACCGATCGCCTCGGGAGGTACATAGTATCCCGGTTTCCCCTTCAAAGATACCCGAAGTAACCCTTCGTTCATGTAGACTGCCCCCGGTATATGTTCTTGGATGTAATCGTGTATATTCGGTTGAGTGTCCAGAATCATCAGGTTCTTATCTTCAAGGTGCTCTTCCAGCCAATCAGTTGAGACCCATTTGACCTTTCCCTCTCCAGAAGGATGTGGGTATGCCTTCATAACGTAAGCCCTCCTTTCAATCAAACTTCCACTGGAGTCTCCTTTATAACGGTGTTATATATAAATTTTGCTATTACATTAAAAGAAGCGAGATAAGACTCTCCTTCCTGAACGGATCTTCGGAGGTTTTAGAATCCGGATCTGCCCCTGCCCTGAACTACTGCTATGCCATCCTTTCCCACGGTGAATTCGTGGATTTCCATGCTGTGGGAAGTACCTCTCATTTTCCTTACCATTAGTGTTCTCACAAACGTGTGTTGCCGTTTCTCCAACCCAAGCACTATTATGCCATCTGCCACGAATTGCTCTACGTCAAATCTGCTGAGTCTTTCGCTGCCCCCCGGAATCTCCGTCACAACAAAAGACGTGCAGTCAAGCTGAGCTACCCCAAAGAAGAAACGTTGAACGTCTCGCCTCAATTCAAAGAGGTTATCATATTGGTACGCAACAGGAACTATCGAATCCAGTACGAATCTCTTGGCCCCGATTTCTCCTATGACGGTTGATGCCTTATAGAGCAAAGCGTCTATCTCGTTTCTTCTGAGAATGTATTTTTCAGCAGAAGGAGCAGATATTCTGGTGCTTATCGCGTCCACCATTGCAAGTTTTCCTTCATCTTCTAACTTATCCAAATCCCAGCCAAATGCTGAGAAGTGCCGTTTCAGCTTGCTCGGGGTTTCATCCATTGCTATGAATACTCCGGGCTCACCTTGATCCACAATTCCCTTGTAGATGAATTGCATAGCGAATATGGATTTCCCAGTCCCTGTACTCCCTGTAATCAGGTATGTTCCACCTCTCGGGATTCCACCCTCTAACAGCTCGTCCAATCCCGTTACTCCTGTTGAAACTCTTGAGCTCATTCTCATCTGCGCTTCTTGACTCATTCTTACCACCTTAGAACCAACCCTCAATCTTTTTGAAGGTCTTTCCTCCTTTACCTATCCTAACGATTTCTTCGTAGATTCTTGGCAACTCCTTATCATAATTCACATCAGTATTACCGTTAAAACACTCTTCCATAATTCGTGGCAACTGCTCTCGATATATGCTAGGAGCCTCCTTATCCTCCAATAAGACTACAAGGCATTTGTTTATATCAAGCCCCCCGTAGTAACTTGCTGCGTTCAACTTACCCATCTTCAGTGCCACAAAACCTGGGTTTCGGCTTGACAGCGTATGCATGCTGTAGATGACCGTAGTTTGATTCTTCTCCAACCGAGTACGCGGCGGGTATACAGCTTCCAAAACAGCCCCTATGTTATTGTCCCACCCAATTATTGCGATTCCACGAGGCATGCGATTCACCAGCCTATTATCTGCTCGCCGAATATCCTCCATCTTCTTATTCTTTAGAGTCTTATTCTTCAGAGCCAAAGCGTGCTGTAATTGCCTTCTTTTTGAAGAAAGCAGGGGGCTTCGAATTCATTCTCGACGGAGTTGTGTTTCAATATATAACAGTAGTGCAAATGATGTAATATATTTTTCTATGATTCGCGAATGTCCGCTGACTTCATTGTTAACTCTCCAAAAGAGACTGCGATATCCTCACTCTGACGAAGGTGTTGCCTGAAGTTCTTACATTCCATAATACGTCAACTTATGGTTCTTTTGCAGGAACGAGTGAAAAAGGCCAACATCCAATATTGTTTTACGAGGAATCAATCACTTGGATGGCATCAAATACTCAATCGGTGCGGTATCTTTTTTAATAACTGGTTTTTCATACTAATCGGTATTATCGGCACCCAGGAGAAAACGCCATGAACGTAGAGGAAGCGATCAGCAAAAGGAGGGCATACCGCTCACTGGAGCCTTTCGAAATAACCGAACAGCTCATTGAGGATCTGGCCAAATCCATTCAACTGGCTCCTTCTTGTTTCAACAATCAGCCCTGGAGATTTGTGTTCGTATACGAAGATAAAGCGCTGAAAAAGATGCACACCGCTCTGACTCCAGCCAACAGGTGGGCTAAACACGCGTCTGTGATTGTTGCCGTTTTCAGCAGAGCAGACTACGATTGTCAGCTTAAGGAGAGGGACTACTTCCTTTTTGATACCGGAATGGCCACGGCATACCTTATACTGAGAGCAACTGAGCTGGATTTGGTCGCCCATCCGATAGCAGGCTATAGCGAAGACATCGTGAAGGACATACTTGACATTCCAGAAGACATGAAGGTAATCACACTTGTCATCGTCGGAAAGCATTCCAAAGAGATCGCAGACTACCTTTCCGAAAACCAAAAAGAACGCGAAAGGAAAAGGCCGGAGAGACTGCCTTTGAAAGATTTTGCCTACCTAAACAGATACGGAACAGGCCTCACAATGGGGTGATAAGATTTTGAGGAAAAGGGACGATGGACAACTGGACGGGGGAAGCCCCCTGGCTTTTATTGTCCTTTCAATTGTGTTTGTCGCAGCAGGCATCATTCTAATGTGGTTTTTCCTGTTCATAGCAATCATTTCCTTTTTCATAGCCTTCGTCTGGTTCGTAACAGGATACGCACATTACAGGAGGCTTAAGGAAGAGAAATCACGGGGCCGAACAAGATTCTGACCCCGTCGGAAGAATTGAGAACTTCGGGAGGACAGGACATGACCGACAATTCAGCTGAGATTAAGCCTAATCGGTTAATATCTGAAAAGAGTCCTTACCTGCTTCAGCACGCCCGCAATCCTGTCGACTGGTACCCTTGGAGTCCCGAGGCGTTTGAGAAGGCCAAAAGGGAAGACAGACCAATCTTCCTGTCCATCGGCTACTCAACATGCCACTGGTGTCATGTCATGGAGAAGGAGTCCTTCGAGGACCGCGAAGTGGCCAGCCTCATGAACGAAGCATTTGTCAACATCAAGGTAGACAGGGAAGAAAGACCAGATCTGGACGCGATCTACATGACAGTATGCCAGATGATGACAGGCCGCGGCGGATGGCCTCTTACAATCATTATGACTCCTGACAAGAAGCCCTTCTTTTCAGCGACTTACATTCCAAAGGAAAGGAAGTTTGGAAGAATCGGGATGAAGGAGCTAATCCCTCACATAAAAGGACTGTGGAAGTCTAAGAGGGATGAGGTGATTGATTCTGCCGAAAAGATCGTATCTTCTCTGAGAAGAGCAAGAACCGCACTCTCAGTCCAAGAATTGGGAGAAACCACACTATCCTTGGCCTACGAAAGCCTCCATATCAGTTTTGATGAAGAGCACGGCGGCTTCAGACACGCCCCGAAGTTCCCAACACCCCACAACCTTACTTTCCTTCTCAGGTACTGGAAGCGGACAGGTAACGCAAAGGCCCTCGAAATGGTTGAAAAGACCTTAAAGTCTATGCGGCTTGGTGGTATCTATGACCAGATTGGATTTGGATTTCACCGCTACTCGATCGACAGAGAATGGCTGGTACCTCATTTCGAAAAGATGCTCTACGATCAGGCCATGCTCACAATGGCCTACACAGAAGCCTACCAGGCCACTGGAAGAGATGAGTATCAGCAGACGGCTCACGAGATAATTACCTATGTCTTAAGGGACATGACGGATCCGGAAGGTGGTTTCTACTCTGCCGAAGACGCAGACAGCGAAGGAGAGGAAGGAAAATTCTACCTGTGGACGAGGGAGGAAATCAAAGAACTGCTCACCGAAGAGGAGGGAGACCTCGTAACAAGTGTATACTCTATTGAGGAGGAAGGCAACTTCTCAGAAGAAGCCACAGGAAGGCTTACAGGCAGAAACATACTTCACCTAAAGAAGCCACTTTCAGAGATTGCCTCCGAACTAAAGATTCCGCTTGAGAAGCTTGAACAGGTTCTGCGTAAGGCCAGGCGCAAGCTGTTCTCTTTCAGAGAAAAAAGAGTTCATCCCCACAAGGATGACAAGATCTTAACCGACTGGAACGGGCTCATGATTGTTGCCTTGACAAAGGCAGCGCAGGCCCTAGGCGAGGAGAAGTATCTTGATTCTGCCAAGAAGGCGGCAGACTTCATCCTCGAAAGATTGAGCGACTCAAAAGGAAGGCTCCTTCACCGATACAGAGAGGGTGAAGCCGACATTCCTGCCTTCATAGATGATTACGCCTTCTTCATCTGGGGACTTGCTGAGATCTACGAGGCCAGCTTCGAGGTAAAATACCTCAGAAACGCTGTAAGATGCGCCGAGGACATGATAGAGCACTTCTGGGACGATGGACCAGGTGGCTTTTACTTCACAGCAGACGATTCCGAAAGCCTGCTTGTTCGAAAGAAGGAGATCTACGACGGAGCGATACCCTCAGGAAATTCTGCAGCGATGCTTGTTCTGCTTCGCCTCAGCCGCATGACCGGCAGCACCGATTACGAGGACAAGGCAGCGCAGATCGCGCGCACCTTTTCGGGAAATGTCGCAATGGCACCCGAAGCGTACACTCATCTGATGAGTGCTCTGGACTTTGCCGTTGGCCCCTCATATGAGCTGGTTTTGGTCGGAAATTCCGAGGCAGAAGACACGAAAGCCATGTCAAAAGCTGTCAGAGAAAGGTTCATTCCAAACAAGGTGGTGCTTTTCAGGCCTGCAGACATAGAGTCTCCAGAGATCGCAGAACTCGCAAGTTTCACCGCTCCCCTATCAACCCTGGGAGGGAAGGCCACAGCGTACGTCTGCAAGAACTACAGATGCGATCTTCCGACAACAAGCATAGAGAAAATGCTGGAATTGCTGGATGCCAAGTGAGAGCAGGAAGGGAGAAAAAGGACTTCGACTGAAACCTTATCTTATCTGTTACGGAGCGCAGGGATCTAGCATGGTGAAGCAAGAAATCTTTGAGGCGTTAAGAACAGTTTATCGAAAACTGAAAGATGAGAAGATCAGATGGGTTTTGATCGGAACTTCAAGCCTGGCTTTCCAGGGAGTGGATATTGAGGTACAAGATATTGACATCCTCACCGACAGAACTGGTGCGCTTAGGATCGGCGAATTGCTGAAAGAGTATGAGGGCAAGCCGGTGGAATTTGGGCGTTCTGAGATTTTTGAGTCATATTTTGGAATATTCAGGATAGGGGGGGTGGATGTGGAGATTATGGGAGATCTTAAGGAAAGGATCGGTGGCAGGTGGGTTTCTACTGTTCAGAGATTGGAGTCCCCGGAGATTGTGCGGATTCAGGGAGTGAAGGTAGCCGTTTCTTCTCTCGGAGAGCAGTTGAGGGCTTATGAAGGGTTGGGGAGGGAGGGAGATCTGGCTACGATTAGGAAGATAAGGGAATTCTTAGGTCGATGCGAGAAGGAGAGGGGAGTGGGAGGAAGCAGGTTAGGTGGATAGCGGGGTGTTTTCGGGCAAAGCGGCTTCGGGTTCTTGAAGATGCGAAGTGAGGAATTGGGGTAAAGGCTAGGTAGTATCAAGGTTTTTAACTCTTGATGACAGATTAGTTACTGCAGATGTCCGAGAACCCCTCAGAAGCTGCGGAGTGCGAGGGATCTTTCGTATATGTTGGTTTTTGGAGTTCGTAGTGGGAGGCGGGGGGTGGAGAGGGGGCCGGGGAGAGGAGGGGGCTAAACTACTTTCGAAATTTGCTGAAAGCTTTTGATCGGAGGTCGAGTTTAGTTCACGGAACCACTCCGATCGCCGCGAATTGGACAAAAGGGCCCGTCTGCCGAGACTCTCACACTAGCAGACCAGGAAGAAAGAGCGAGACTATGGAGTTCCCTCACCTGAGCAGATTTGGCAGTGAGGCTAATCGAGGTTTTCCTATTGCTACGAACAACCAAGCCGCGCTGTTTCCTGCAGTTTGACTTCCACGTTTCAAGCAAAACTATCCTTCTTTTTCATATCCAGGAGAAATCTGTCTCGATCTCTCGTATCCCTTAAGCTTATTCGGGTCGTCAAAGACTTCAATGGCTTCGAACAATTGATTTACTGTTAGCTCTCTTTTGAAAAGAGAGTTTTCATGAAATCCGCGAATTCTCTTAGTCTATCTACGTTTATGTATTCGCCTGTTTTGTGGCACACACCGGTTTGTCCGGGTCCCATTATCACCGTTTTTATACCAGCAACATGATAGAGGTACATCGAATCGGTCCTCCCAACGTTTATCCGTATATCAGGCCTATAGCCGATACTCCGTTGGGCCGAGTCAGCCACAAGTGAGACAACGTATTCGGATTTGTCGGTCTGATACGGTAGCTGGACCCTCGAACCAAAATCCAGATGAAACTTCACTTCAGGTTGGAGACTGCGCAAAGCAGATCTTATTGCCTCTTTTATTTGCTCAGGATCTTCACCAGGGAAGACTCTCCTCTCACAGTTTATGAAGCATTCCCCAGGGATTATTGTCAGCATCCTTCCTCCGTGAATCTCAGCTACATTGATTGGCATTTCAGCTTCGAAGTCATCAATTCTGAATCTGCCTGGAGGTATTTCTCTAATCTTTTCTATTACCTTCATCATATGGTAGATGGCGTTAATTCCCGCTTGCGGTGTCGAGGAATGAGCTTCCTTTCCTATGGTTCTGATTCCGAATCGAACTCTGCCAGTACATCCAACGCTAATTGAGAATTGATTATCTTCTACAGTTGGCTCAACGTTTATCCCATAGTCTGCCGAAAAATCGGGATTTTTTGAGAGAAAGTATGGCATTCCCAGTCTTCTTTCTCCTTGATACTCTACGGAGTTGTCTTCATAGTTGACAAACTGGATGATCAGTTTTTCAAATCTGCAGTCTTCCAATTCGTACAGTGCAGATAGCGTTGAGGCTATGCCGCCCTTGGCGTCCGAAGAACCTACAGCGTATAACCTTTCCCCCTCAATCTTAGGAACCAGAGCATCCTTCCATTCAGCAGAAGGAGGAACTGTATCAAAATGAGTGTTTACAAGAAATGTTCCGTTTCCGTCAAATCTTCTCTCTGCCGTTACAGAGTATAATTCGTCTACTGCCACCTTGAAGCCAAGGTTCTCAAGATGCTTTGACAGGAACTCAGAACATTCTTTCATGCCTTCAGCAATCTTGTCTGATTCAACCTGAAATGAAGGGAATACTACAAGGTCCTTAAGAATATGCAGCGGATCTGTTTTCATGCTTATCCCTTATTTTAAAGATATGAGGGTAGATTTAAGTCTTGTTTCTTCAAATTGATTTTGGCCGCACTCTCTTCAAAAGAACCATATTCACGACTGAATAATCTGAACATGAATACGGTTAGATTTTGTCAAAAGCTTGTCCCAGATCAGAGATAATATCTTGTGGATCTTCAATTCCTAAAGCTAGACGTACGAGCTGATTGGTGATTCCCGCCCTCATTCGGCTCTCCTCATCAACAAAGTAGTGAGAAGAGGTAACGGGCTGTGTAGCCAGCGTCTCGGTTCCTCCCAAACTGGGAGCCAGCAAACACAACTCTAAGCTCTCAACAAATTTCATTGTTTTTTCAAAATCCCCATCAATTTCAAAACTAACGACCCCGCCAAAGCCCTTCATCTGCTGAACCGCAATTGAATGGTCAGGATGGTTTAGGAGCCCCGGGTAATACACTTTTTTTACCTTAGGATGTTTTTCAAGATATTCTGCCACCTGCATACCGCTAGAATTGTGTCTTTCCATTCGCAGACCAAGAGTTTTAAGTCCCCTTAACAGTAACCAGCCAGCTATTGGATCAAGGGTTCCGCCCAAATGTTTTCGCATCTCTTTCAGCTTTTGAGTAAAGCCTGCCGAGCCCACAACTATTCCAGCCGTCAAATCATTGTGCCCTCCCAGGTATTTTGTTGCGCTATGAATGACAACATCAACGCCAAATCGTATGGGTCTCAGGTTATAGGGAGAAGCAAAAGTATTGTCAACTGCAACTGTTATGCCTTTCTCTTTGCCCAGCCTGGCAACTTCAGACACATCCAAATATCTCAGCGTCGGATTGGTAAGAGTCTCAGCATAGATGAGTCTGGTATTCTGCTTGATGGCCGATTCCACTTCACTAGAGTCCGTAGCTTCCACCAGACTCACATCTATTCCAAATCGTGGAAGAATATCCGTAAAGAGCTTTAGAGTTCCCCCGTATAAGTCTCTGCTAGAAACGATATGGTCACCTGAAGAAACCGCAGTCAATACTACGCCAGTTATGGCTGCCATACCTGAGGAAAAAACTGCAGCATCTTCACCTTCTTCGAGTTCTGCCATTTTCCTCTCAACAGACCTGAGAGTTGGGTTATCGAACCTGGTATATACGTATCCTTCTGCTCTTCTGCTCATTACATCAATCAGC
>JBHLPL010000118.1:0-5614 GCA_048939465.1 Promethearchaeota archaeon
ATGCATGGTGTATTCGATCGAGACCAATCTCCACAAATTGGAAATAATTCCATTCCTTTTCCTCAATCAAATACCGGATCACTTCAAAATGCTGTTTAGTCATCTCCAGAATTCCTTCTAGTACTCCGTCACGTTCCTCTTTCCTGAAGGTAACGTCGAAAATGTACTCGCCGACGACAGACTCGATTTCCTGTTTTAAGTTTACGGGATAAGTGTAATTTACAGATGCGTCAGGCGTTATGAAACACGAGACAAGACAACCGTTGATTGGTTTCGGAGGATATGAAGGGGGTATCCCAACTAAAATCGAAGTAAGCCCTTTTTCCCCCAGGTAATCCCAAACTGCCTTTTCCTTAATTAGATTCCCATGTGCGATCCAAATTTCATCATATGTCTTACTTTTCCTATGACGAAAACCATAGAGGCCTAGCTCGCCTGGCGTTTTCCCACTAGCCATAACCATCCATGCAGGTATCGTTATCGCGGGTATGCAACTTTCCATTGGACCGTAGGTGGATTTATTAAGAAGGCTCTTTACATGAGGCATTTCGTCGAGAAACATGTCAAATAGCAGCTCAGGTGGCGCAGAGTCTAGACCTATTACCAGTACTTTATCTATTGACACATTGAGCACCACATAGAACTACTTCACAAAAGGTTCATTATAATTAAGGATTATTTCGGTAACTTCAGGCCTCATTATTTCCTTGGGGGGGGATTCACCACGGATCAACATATCTCTTATTATAGTACCACTTGGATGAATTATCTCATCACCGCTATGCGGACATATCTGAGAACTAACATAACCAAGACATCTCCTGCAATAATGAAATTCCTTGAAGAAAATTGGAGTGATTTCTAAGTCTGGGAATTCTGCAAAAATCTCCTGTGCATCGTATGGTCCATAGAAATTGCCGATGCCAGCATGATCCCGACCAACAACAAAGTGAGTACACCCAAAATTCTTTCGTATAATTGAATGAAATACTGCCTCTTTTGGTCCTGCATAACGCATTGCTGTTCTTAGGATGGCCATCACGGCCCTATCTTTCAAATAATAGTGATTAATTAGCTCTTCGTACGTCTTCAAGATAACATCATCCTTGAAATCACCAGGTTTCTTTTTGCCGATTACAGGATTAATAAATAATCCATCAACAAATGTCAGCGCTGTTTTTTGAAGGTACTCGTGACCCATATGTGGGGCATTTCTTGTTTGGAATCCGACAACGGTTCTCCAACCTTTTTCCTTAAAGAGAACCCTGGTTTCTATGGGTCTCAGAGTGTATTTTGCGAATGGATTGTCTGTACTATTAATTAGCTCTATTTTTCCTCCAACCAGCCTATCTCTAGACTGAAGTATTCTTGCGACGCCCGGATGCTTAAGATCCCCTGTTCCAAATGCCCTTCTTGCGTATTCCATCTTATCGTAGGGGAAGATGTCGTCTATGCATAATCGGGCAACTGCCGTTCCTTTATAAGTCAAAATGACAACGTCACCTGCTTTGAGGTTTGCATCCTGGACCGTATTAGGGGAAATATCCAAAACTATCGGAATTGTCCATGGCGTATCATCGCCCAGCCTCATTTTATGCAATACTGACTCAAAATCAGCACTACTCATTGGACCTTCAAGTGGACTGAAGATACCAAACGCGATATTTTCCATATCAACTGAAGATTCCTCTGAGATTTCAATTCTCGTCATTTCATTGAGTTCATCTTGTATTTTCTTCCTTGCCTTGTCGCTCAGTACTCGATTAACTAGCCTGCCACCATGAGGTTTTGGTATTTTACTCACGCGTAAGTCTCCTTAATCCAGATATCCGAGAGCTCGAAGACGTTCCTTAACTTTCTCTTCCTCTTCTTTTGTGAAGACTTCTTCCTCTTCTAAGCTAGCTAAGATCTCTCGCAGCACATAAGTCACGTAATCTGAAACAGAAGTAAAACCGGTCTTTCCAAGTCTCTTCTTGATTTTATCATACAATTGAATTGGAATTGAAACGGTCGCGGGTTTTTCGTCTTTTTCGAGTTTTCTGCTCATAGAATCACCGTCAGCTGCTTTCGATAAGACGCGTTAATTCCTAAATCTACGACATATTTAATTTTATCGATAACGCATTTCTTACTTAGGAAAGATAATTCGAACACAAAACATATAGATATAGCTACTCCCTCTAAAATATCTGTGTGCAATGTCTCGACCGAGCGAAGGGCTAATAAAGAGCTTTAAAGGGGATTTAGGGCAGATATGCGTCTCTTAAATACCAGATAGGGTCTTGCTAAGGCTTAGTATTTTCAAATGCTCTCTTTGCCTACCCTTTGTTTTCATCTCCATTCTTATATGCTGTTTTATTTTTTCAAGGAACTCTCTGGCTAGATACGTCTCCTCCTCAATGAGATTATAGCGTTCATTAGGATCCTTAGTAAGATCATACAATTCATCAGAAACATCCTCATTGTGCATATCACTGTAAATATATTTCCGATTTTTGAACCTATAAGACACTTTGCAGTATCCCTGGTCCAATTTCAAAATTCTGGTTCTTGCTCCCATCAACTTCTCAACTAGGATTCCGACCTCACTAATCGCTGGATTCTCGACAATTTGTGGCCTAGATTCCTTTAGGGATTGGCTTAAGTCTCTCCCCAAATAGCTTCCGGGGATATTTTTGTGAAAACCCGAAAGCCCAAGCACCGTGGGAGCTAGATCGATCTGGCTTATTTGTTGCGAAAGGACACACGGAGACAGCTCAGGGCCCGCAATAATCAAAGGTACATGAATGGTTTCATCATACAATTGACCGTGTCCAAACATTCCATGTTCGAGGAACTCCTGTCCGTGGTCACTTGTTAAAATAAAATATGTATTATCCAGCGTTATGCCGATTTCTTCAAGCTTTGATAGAAGGAATCCTATGAATCTATCAACATAGAGTACTGAGTCTTTATACCAACTAGAGAGCCACAAAATCTCATCTCTGGAAAGACTTTTTCTCCCGCCGAGTTTGCTCTCAATCCTCCCAAATTTAAAGGAGGTGAATAAATCTGGTCTATAGGGATGATGCGGCTGGTGCGCATCCATATAGTGGATCCAAGCAAAGAAGCGACGATCATTTTCTTTTATTAGCTTTAGGAATCTACCAGTAAGCTGTTCCGCAGACAGGAAAGGTGTTAGAAATGCATTCATATATGTGTAGAGGAAACGTGATAAAAACATCAGAAAGGTACCTAGCCTGAGAGACTTAGCATCCCTTCTTTTCTCAAAGAAGAATTTATTTATATTAAAAATGGCAAAAGGGCTTCTTTTTCGCTTTCTTGAAGCATTCGTTGCTTCTGAACCATCAAAAAAGGAGGAGAAGCCCCTGTCAAAACCGAAGAATTTTGAAATAAAAGCGTTAGTTTGACAAGATACGGTTGAAAAGTTCTCTCTTCTTAGCAACTCGACAAACGATTTTCTCGGCGAGAAATTGAGACAGCCATCATACATGAATGGATATGTTGATGTCAGAAATGATTGTACAGATAGTGGAGTTCCTGGAGCTACAGAAATCGCATTCTCAAAAAATATGCTCCTTTTGGCAAGCCGCCTAATGTTCGGCAATCTATTATTCTTGATGAGTGAGTGTGTTGTATCATATCTAAGGGCATCAATTGTTATAAATACGATGTTATGGGTTTCATTGCTTTTTAACAACATTATTTGTGCCCACTCGTTCGTTGCCCAGTCTTGATTAGGGATTTACCAGAGGGGGTTAATAAGGTTTTGTCAGTATCGCCGTAACAGATAATGTTTCTTACTTAGCTCTATGAAAGCCCGATTAATGGACTCTCATCGTTCTTTCCCCCATCTGAGAATCTCATCAAAATAGAATCTATCTAATTTCCAACCTCTTTCATCGAATATCTTTTGGAGGAAAGAACTATTAACCGGGGAAGGAGTCTAAAATTCGAGTCTTTGGGCGTGAAAAACATGAAAAGTCGAATATTAGGATAGCGGACCTATTTTCGCCGAGGGCATAATACTCATCTATATTTCTTAATAAGTTTTCTAAACTTCTTCGTAATACAGTAGACCCTTCTGGTCTCTGATTCTGAATTACTCGCAACCCTTTTCCAAAGCCTTCTAATATTCGCGATTTCCTTCTTTGCCACCTACGTCCCATTATCAACCATTGTCGGTTGGATTGATTTTAAACTTGGTACCGTTCCGATAGATCAAACGATTATAGCCAAGGCAAACCCATGGTTTCGAGACCTAGCAGAGGCCATTCTTCTCTTGGCTGAGGGTAAGAATCAAGAAGTGGCAGAAGTAATGAAGAAGTAGGTCAAGAAGTAGACTCGAAGAAATCGTCTCAATCGCTATCCCTGGGGGAACTCAGAGAAGTTTAATCCTGAATGAAGTTAAAATGCAGGAGTCTAGTTTCACATAAAAACAACATTTAATACCAATCTAGATAATATAGGTTTGGAAGCGTTTGAGGGGACTTAAGAAAAAGCTTTGCCACACACAGCATAAGGGCTTATCGATGAAATTGGATCAACTGGATGTCTGAAGACCAAACATTTGAGGTGATTGGTTTGCTAGATATTGTTATACCGACCAAAAACAGTGATCGAACACTGGATTTATGCCTTAGAGGAATTAAATCAACTATTTCTTATGGGAATGTATTTATTGTAGACAATTTTAGCGAGGATAACACGAAAGAAATTGCACTAAGTCACGGCTGCAAATATGTGACCAGCCCCTCCAAATATAGCCTGGCTCTGAGGGAAGGAGCTATGATGACCAAAGGGGATTACTTCATGATTGTTGACAGCGATGTTATTCTTAACAAGAAAGCAAATGTGTTGTTCCGACATATGGGGGATTACGCTGTAATAAAGGGGGTAACCAGGCACTGGTTTAGACCCAAGTTTGAAAGCTTAACCAAATACTGGATTGAGAGAATGAGATCAGAAATCTCTGGACTGGAAGCAGCATTGATGAAAAAAGAGGAGTTCTTGGAATATTCCGGGGATTGGGCTGATAATCAAATGGACGCTGGGGGAGACCTGAATCTGTTTTATAGGTACAAGAAAAATAATATACCGATGTTGAATCTACCAGTTGTTGTTAGTACGCACATCACAGGTGATTGGAAAAGGTTTTGGAGACAGGCAATATGGTATGGCAGGAGTTACGGTAACAAATCCTATTTACCGATTAGACAGACTAATAGGAACCCATTGAAATCATTTGTTAGGGCTGTCGACGGGGGTCTTAGATACAAAGACATTAAATTGTTTGCTGCAATCTTTGGCAATATGCTATGTGCAACGATAGGCAGACTTACAAGATTCGCATCCAGATAAATCCAGCGTTGGCGATACTAAGGTGAGATTTTGAGGAAGTGAAGTACTTAGTTGATGGTTTCGGTTCTGTAACACGCTGCGCAAGCCCAGTACAATTATCTATGATCGAACAACTCGATAGCTGCAATATGTCATTACAGAGAATTACCCAGTAAAGATTATTATTGCAGTCTAATATTATTGACTAATATGACCAATTTTGTTGTGTTGTATGCTTTTCATAAGACTAGCCCGATTATTATGCGCCGATTAT
>JBHLPL010000034.1:0-17866 GCA_048939465.1 Promethearchaeota archaeon
CTAGAGTCGACCTCAGTTCACGGTCCAAGAGCATCTTACTAGCTGGTGGCCTTCTAAATTATATAAAGGAGTCATTTCATTAGTAAGCTATTCGGGGAGGAGCAAGCTGTGGCGAGAAAAGCGATTAGGGAGTATGACGCAAAGAGATTGCTGGCACAATACCTGCCAGAATATGCAAAAGGTAAGTTCTCTTACCCGGGAAAGACTGTCTCTGTTGATGGTAAAACAAACATGGAAAACCTCGTCTCCAAAAATCCTTGGTTAAGAACCGAGAAGCTAGTGGTAAAAGTAGATCAATTGGTAGGAAAAAGGCTGAAGAATAACTTAGTTTTACTTAACACTAATCTCGATGAGGCAACTAGATTCATTCGAGAGAAAATGAACAGCTCAGTGACTGTAGGTAATGTAGAAGGGGTCCTTACTCATTTCTTAATTGAACCGTTCGTCCTACATGAAAGGGAGTATTTTGCGGCCATAAGATCAGTACGCGAGGGAGATATAATAGACTTCTCAACCGAGGGCGGAATAGACATTGAAGAAAAATGGGAAAGCGTCGTTTCTATTAAGATTCCAACACTCGAATCTGTTGAGAATGTCGATATTTCAGGGAAGCTTCCGTCAGAACTATCAGACGAAGAGAGGGGGTTGTTTGGCGATTTTCTGAAAGCACTTTACAGGCTTTACAGCGATCTTGGTTTTGTATATCTAGAGATAAATCCCCTTGTCGTAAGCGATAGTACAATCATTCCGCTCGATCTCAAAGCAAGACTGGACGATGCCGCAATTTTTGAAATGGGTGCAAAATGGGGGGATATAGAGTTTCCGGCTCCTTTCGGAAGGGCTCAGACTATCGAGGAGAAGCATGTCAATGATCTGGATGAAACAACTGGAGCTTCACTGAAACTCACAATTCTTAACCCTAAAGGACGCATATGGCTGTTGGTTGCAGGCGGGGGGGCAAGCGTTGTATATACGGATACTGTTACAGATTTTGGCTTCTCAAATGAACTGGCAAACTATGGAGAATATAGTGGAAACCCTGATGAAGAACACACATACCTCTACGCCAAAACAATCATCGATCTGATGACGAGAGAGAAAGATCCAGAAGGAAGAGACAAAATACTTCTAATTGGTGGGGGAATTGCAAACTTCACTGACGTCGCTCAGACTTTTAAGGGAATCATAAGAGCCTTGAAAGAGGCCAAAAAGAAACTGCAGGCTACGGGAGTTCAGATTTATGTTCGACGCGGTGGTCCCAACTATGAGGAAGGGCTGAGACTCATGAGGGAGCTGGGGAAAGGATTAAACGTCCCCATCCAGGTCTACGGACCTGAAACTCATATGACCAAAATAGTCTCCCTAGCACTCAAAGAACAGAATCGTGGGTGAAGGGCAATGAAGAAGACAGACTACACTCTGTTTGATAAGAAAACCCAAGCATTTATCTACAGCCTCCAAGCTAATGCAATTCAACGCATGCTGGATTTTGACTATATCTGCAAAAGAGAGACGCCCAGTGTTGCTGCAGTTGTCGATCCTTTCAGACCGGGGCTGCAGAAGGTATTTTGGGGAAGCAAAGAGATCCTGATACCAGTCTATGCTACCATAAAAGAGGCCGTAAGGAACCATCCAGACGTTGATGTAATGATCAATTTTGCGTCTTTTAGGTCAGCATATCCTACAACCTATGAGGCACTAAACGAGAATACTATCAGAGTCATTGTAATCATTGCCGAGGGCATTCCTGAGGCAAAAACAAAGAAGCTGATCGCCATAGCAAAGAAGAACAATAAGATCATTATCGGACCATCAACAGTTGGAGGGTTGGTTGCCGGAGGATTCAGGATCGGCAACACCGCAGGAGCTATTGGAAATATCGTTGCTGCTAAATTATATAGGCCGGGTTCAGTAGGCGTTGTTTCAAAGTCGGGTGGGCTTCTAAACGAGATTTTCAACATGGTTGCATTAAACTCAAATGGGGTTTTTGAAGGAGTGGCAATAGGTGGAGACAGATATCCCGGCTCCACACTCCTCGACCATATAACAAGATATGAAGCAAACCCTAAAATAAAAATGATAGTTGCTCTCGGCGAGGTCGGGGGTACAGACGAATACCAAATAGTGGAGGCGCTGAAGCATGGAAAGATTACCAAACAACTTGTCATGTGGGTAATCGGGACGGCCGCAACAGTTTTTCCAACTGGAGTTCAATTTGGACATGCGGGTGCAATGGCTGAAAGCAGTCTAGAAAATGCTGACGTAAAAAACCGGGCTTTAAGAGAAGCAGGCGCAATCGTTCCAGATTCATTTGACGACTTCGGAGAGAAAATCCATCAGGTGTACGAAGGGCTGAAGGCAAAAGGTGAGATTCCTGAAATAGAAGAATTTGATGTTCCTCAGATTCCGATGCCTTATCAAGTAGCCTTATCGAAAGGCATCATAAGAAAACCTGCGAACTTCGTTACCACAATATCGGATGATCGAGGAGAAGAACCCACGTACGCAGGAATACCGATAAGCGAGATCATTGAAGAGGACTATTCCATCGGAGATATAATAGGCTTGCTTTGGTTTAGAAAGAAGTTGCCGAAGTTTGCAACAGGATTCATCGAGATGGTACTGAAAATTGTTGCAGATCATGGACCAGCTGTATCAGGGGCACATAACGCCATTGTTGCTGCTAGAGCCGGCAAAGACCTTATCTCTGCACTCTGCAGCGGTCTATTAACAATCGGTCCGCGATTTGGCGGAGCGATCGATGGCGCTGCACGTTATTTCAGTCAAGCGAAGGATTCGGGTATGAAACCTGCAGACTTCGTAGATGATATGAAGGCTAAAGGAATTTACATTCCAGGAATCGGTCACAGGATAAAAAGCGTGGAGAATCCTGACAGGCGTGTGGAATTGCTTAAAGATTTTGCGCGCAGAAATTTCCCGAAAACTGACTATCTAGATTATGCTCTTGAAGTCGAGAAGATAACGACCCAAAAAAGAAACACATTAATCCTAAATGTTGACGGGTGCGTGGGCATTCTATTCTTGGATATGCTAAAGGGGACGACTATGTTCACAGATGATGAGATAAGAGAAATGATTGAGATTGGATACCTCAACACCATGTTTGTGTTAGGAAGAAGCATTGGGATTATTGGGCATATTCTCGATCAAAAACGTCTCAAGGCTGGCTTGTACAGACATCCGTGGGATGACATACTCTATTATGTGGAGAGAGGAGAGACTGGTGAGAAGTAAACTACTCCTCCCTTGCAGAAGGAGCTTATGACTATGCTTGACCGCAATTCCCTTGGGGGCTTTGGCTTCATCACACGTCAAATCAGGGGGCAGTTTACAGCGCCCCAGCCAAGTAATCCGCATTTAGCGTCGGGCTATATGATTTGTCCCATCCATCCCCCACAGGTCATTAACCGTTTCCACATCGGAGAGAGGTGTGCCTTTAGACCTACTGGAATACTCATCCCAGAAGTATTTAAGGACCGCTCGATCCCTCTCCGTCCTTTCGGACGGAGTCTCCTTGAGGTGGTTTAGATGAATAAGAAATTGCAGCACCTAGAATCTCCGACTGAGGGAGAATGTATCAGAGTCATTGATAGCAAACTGCAGGTACCGGCCAATCCCATCATTTCGTTTATTGAGGGAGATGGCGTAGGTCCGGATATCACCAAGGCTATGCTGCCGGTCGTGAATGCTGCGGTCGAAAAAGCATATTACGGACGCAGAGAAATATCTTGGTACGAGATATTTGCAGGCCAGAAAGCCAAAGCCCTGTACGGGGAGTATCTTCCTGAAGAAACTCTCGATGCAATTCGGAAATATGTTATAGCAATAAAGGGACCCCTAACAACGCCAGTCGGAGGAGGATATAGGAGCCTTAACGTAACTATCAGACAGAAACTCGATTTATACGCGTGTGTGAGACCAGTAAGAGGCATAAGGGGAGTACCTGCACCAATTAAGAGACCAGAGCTAGTAGACATGGTAGTTTTTCGGGAAAATATTGAAGATGTCTACGCAGGTATTGAATGGGCATCAAATACACCTGAAAGTCGCAAGTTTATCGACTTCCTTAGGAATGAGATGGGGGTGTCAATTCCCTTAGATTCAGGAATTGGAGTCAAGCCAATCAGTAAGACCAGAACCTACAATATTGTACGGAAATCAATCAATTATGCAATCGAAAATAACAGGAAAAGCGTTACGATAATGCACAAAGGCAATATTATGAAGTTCACCGAGGGAGCCTTTAGAGAGTGGGGATACGAAGTTGCAAATAACGAGTTTGGAGATTATATAGTAACAGAGGAGCAACTGAGGAGCGGTGAATTGCCTGAGGGCAAAGTTGTTATTAAAGATAGGATTGCAGATGCGATGTTTCAGCAGGTACTACTCAGGCCTAAAGAATACGATGTCATAGTTACGTCAAATCTAAACGGTGATTATATATCGGACGCGTTGGCTGCCCAAGTCGGTGGATTGGGAATGGCACCTGGAGGAAACATCGGCGACTACCTTGCTGTTTTTGAGGCTACACATGGGACTGCACCAAAATACGCAGGACTAGACAAAGTGAATCCAGGATCACTGATTCTCTCGGCAGTTATGATGCTCCGTTATATCGGATGGAATGAGGCAGGGGATCTAATCGAGAAAGCTCTTGAGAAAACCATACTGCAAAAGAGGGTAACCTACGATCTTGAACGGCAAATGGAGAATGCAACGCTTCTGAAGACATCAGAATTCGCCAAAGCTGTCGTTGAAAATCTATAAAAAAGAAATGAAGAATTATAGGATAGTCCCTTCTTCAAGAATCAGCCGACTATTGCCATTAACGTAAGTTACTTCCATGGTTGCTCTTGGGACAGTGACGAAATCCCAATGAACAGTCGATTCGCTGGTCCCTCCATAGCTTCCAGAATTGAAGCCAACAGCAACATGAACGGATCCACCAATCTTCTCATCTGTAAGAATGTAGCCGACTGCCTTTTTGATTCTCGGATTAAGGCCGATTCCAAGTTCTCCGAAATTTGTTGTCCTTACAGTCTTGTAGCGTTCAGAATCCACAGCGATTCCTCGTTCTATGGCATCTCTGAAGTGTTTTAGACCGACTTCGGCAGTGCATTCATCCATAACGAGACGCCCTTCTTTGAATACAAGTCTCAGGTTACGCACAAATTCTCCGGTACGACGTTCTCGTGTGAGAGGACAGAAGAGTGTTCCTTCGCCGACGGTTTCATGAGGAGCAATAAAGACCTCCCCAGCAGGGATGTTGCTCCCCGTATCGTTATTAGCAATGTCTTCGTCGCTTATTAGTCCATCATCAAGTTTGATGGGTCGTCCTTTAACGTGCAGCGTAAGATCTGTGCCCATATCATCACTTACGTGTATCGTGTCGGCGTTCGTCAGAAGCTCTTTGAGCCGCAAGCAGTTGGATGCTAATTCGTCGTAATCTATGAGCATGCCCCCAACTATGAGTTCTTCAAGTTCTTCGTACGGAATATTGAATTCTTTGGCTGCCTCTGGAGTGGGATAGCCCATGTATAACCATCGTTTATTCTCTAGGATTTCTTTTCTTATTGGCTCATTCGACTTCTGGTTTGCAATGATCTTCTCTGGCGGGAATCTCTTTTGGATGGCCGGATCTTTGGGAAGTTCCAAGACAATATAGACATCAATTGCTTTAACCAGCCCCAGATAGTGCCTAGGAGTGGGTTCGATGTATTTGGCCGGTACTTCTCGATAGATTCTCTCAGTTAGATCATCGCTAGTAAAGCTTGTAAAGGGTCGAGCTCCTTTCATGTAGGAATAAAACGCTATAGCCTCGGCTAGCTCGTAGTTGTGGATTCCGGATCTGACAAACAGATTGTCACCCTCTTTTATGTTGACAGTTCTTACTGCAACCTTCGCCAATTGCTCAATTTGATCTTTTGTTATCATATTAATCACAACGAATCATTCTAGTGTATTAATGATAAAAACCATACGGTTACAAGCTTCAGAGGAACAGATTAGATCTCTCGAGAAGAATCAATATAAGGAGCTCAGGAGTTTTCGCCAAATTGCATATTTAAATTCACTTTCTTCCGCCTCAAGTACCGGCCATCAATTGTCTTCTTCCCGATGCCTTCTGTGATACCTTTGGAAACGACCGTTATTGCACCAGCAATATGTATTTCGATTGCAGTGGAAGCTTCGTTCTATCCCGCAGGAAAGACGATGGATTTGAAAATGGACGAGGCTATGAGAAGGTAGAAGGTAGTTGCACATTGTTTTGTTCTTCCGTTTCTTTCCTGCGCGAAGACTCAGTTTTCGGATCGCGAACAAAAGCCAGGAGCACAACAGATATCAGTGCCAAAAAAGCCCCATATACGAAAGTAGCAACAGGATCTACATACTCCCAGAGTATGCCGGCAAAAATCCCCGCTGGTAACGTTGCCAAGCTTACGGCAGTATGGAAAGTACCTAAGGCTGTACCTCGCAATTCGCTTCCTACCAAATCAGAGGCCAAGGCTCTCTGCGTTCCCTCAATCAATGCGTTTACCAAACCATACAGCGTAAAAACGATAATGAGCAACTCAAGAGAGCTTGGGAGAATAATGGCTACACAAGTCACTCCGAAAAGCACATACCCAAGAAAAAGAACAGATTTACGGCCAATTTTATCTGAAAGTACGCCGCTCGGCGTGGAGAATGCTGTATATACTATATTAAACCAGATGTATAGAAGAATTATGACGATGTCGGCAGTCTCTGACGGCAGGGCGTCCCACCCTTTAAGTATAAAGAACATATAGGTGAAGTTGCCGAGGGCAAAAAGCGTGGCTACGAGTATAAAGAATCGAAGATGACTAGGTAACGCTCGCAGACTGATACTAAAGGTGGTAGGCCTTGGGTCCCTGCGGACCTCCTTCACAAAAAAAAGCGGGACGAGCGCTGCGAAAGCTATTACTGCTGCGACCAAAAGAATAGATGGGAAATCCCATTCCAGAAGCCAGTATAGAACCAATGCAAATGAAGATCCAAGGATTGCGCCAGCCGAATCTAGGGTCCTGTGGAGGCCAAAAGCTTTTCCTCTGATTTCTTGAGCAGCAGAATCTGCGATTATGGCATCTCTAGGGGCAGTCCTCAATCCTTTGCCAATTCTCTCAATCGGTCTTAGGGCGAGCATATGCGCCCAAGCTGTAGAAGCCGGGAAAAACAATTTTGAAACAGACGAAGATCCGTAGCCTGCGACCACGAAGGGTTTTCTCCTCCCAGTTCTATCAGACATATATCCTGAAATTATCTTAAGCACGCCAGCTATGCTATCCCCCAACCCACCAATCAACCCTATAGCTAGACCCGCACCACCAAGTCCGAGTATGAACAAGGGGAGAATGGGTTGAATCATTTCGCTACTCACATCAGTGATAAAGCTCGCAATCCCCAACAGAATAATATTGATGCCTAATCCGCTCAGGAAACTTTTTTTCATTCGATCGCCTGCTACAGAGCTGCTGAAAGTAGGATGAATACCTTATTATTAAATAGTTTACCTAGAACCAAAAGACACTGAGAAGGGACTTCCAAGACAATGTTGCTAGAAACATTAAATAGATCAAACGCCAATAACTGTACCCTTAGCGGAGCCTTAACACTGTCGGAGGGAAGAAGTTGATACTCGGGCGATGGACTAAACCATTCATTTTGGCTTTAATCCTGATTTCTATGCTTAGTGTCATTCCCGTATCAAAACAGCAAAACCAATGGAGTACGCCCGTAAGAATCGTATCCGGCTCTAGCCGAAGTATATCCTTAGACAGAGCAATCTGTGTCGATTCTCTAGATAACGTTCATATTGTGTGCTTCGATGCGAGCAACGGTGCTATCCTATATGTATATAACAACTCAGGAAGTTTTGCGAACATAGAAGTTGGTACAGGCATCTTCCCGGCCATCGCTATAGACTCCTCCAACAAAATTCATATCACATATGCTGGACTTGACGGTAGCCCTGATAATGACTTCGAAATCTTTTATACCAATAACACAAATGGATCGTTTCCAATACCGGAAAACCTAACAGAGAATAGCATCATAGATGCTCTCCCGGATATTGCAATAGATACCTCAGACATCATTCATCTAGTCTATGAAGCCAATGTAACCAAAGTCGGAATCTTCTATTTGAATAGCAGTGGTGGCTTTTCAGGAATTCCAATAAGAATTACAAACGAAAGTTATCAGGAGGAATTAATGCCAACAATAGCCGTAAATTCATCACTTGTCTACGTAGTGTACTCAGGAAACATGACCTCCAATGCAACTGATGTTCTTCACGCAAACAGCTCAGCAGGTTTCTTCCCTAACTCGACTAGAATAGACAGTCCCACTGAAATCAGCGCCATACCATCAATAGCCATTGATTCCACGGGGGTAATACACCTGGTCTACGAGGGGGTTGGGAGCGACACCAACTATATTCTCTATGTTAACAACAGCGAAGGTTTCTTTGGAGTACCGACGGTCGTGGTAAGTGGCGATGTTGGCTCACCATCTATCGCAACTGATTCTCTAGGTGGCGTCCATATCGCTTATGTTGGGTGGGACGGAGAGGATTTTGAGATCTACTATGTGAATGGGACCTCTGGTTCCTTCGGAACACCAACGGCAATAACAGACAACATAGGCGAGCAGGATCTACATCCGTCGATTATTGTAGACTTGGCCGGTTATATCCACATTGTTTATGTAAAGGGAGTGTTTATACAGGTGGTAGGAGCCGTTCGGGGGGAGGTATTTTACGTAACAACTTCGCCATACCCCCCAAAAGGAATAGCAGAGGGGTTTCCGCTTATAACAATCCTGATGATAACGGTGATCGTTGTGATTATTGTGGCGGGGGTAGTATTGACTCTGTGGAAACGGAGGCCGAAAGAAGAAGCTCTACTCGGAGGATGGACCAAGAAGGACTAGTTAGTCTCAACGGTTTGATTCAATAGCTGGTGGGTTTATTGAGGCTCAGTAAGGATGAGTACTACCTAGGAATTGCACAGGCTGTTTCTACCCGTTCAACCTGTCTAAGAAGAAGGTTCGGAGCAGTTATTGTGAGAGATGATGTTATAGTCAGCACGGGATATAATGGTGCGGCCAGAGGCGTTATTAATTGCCTTGAGGTTGGTTGCCTTAAGGATGAAGTAGGCGCTCCAGAATACTCAGGGTACGACTTCTGCATAGGAGTCCACGCAGAAGAGAATGCAATCATAAATGCGGCAAGGCACGGTGCTACTGTGAAAGATGGGACATTATACATATTTGGGGAGTATGTCAAAGACCGGACATTCACGGAGGCTAGACCCTGCGAGAGATGCAAAAGAGCAATAATCAATGCAGGAATAAAACGCGTAATCACCAAAAAGATGGACGGGTCTATCGGAAAATACAACGTTGATGACTGGATTAAGGAGGATACGAAGCGATATTTGGAGAGACTAAGAAGGGAAAAAAAAGAAAGAGACTAGCAAGAGTGGCGAGTCAAGACCTCTATCAATGAGTGGGACTCTTCCTCAATACCTTTTCGGCTTCATGAAAGATTTTTTCAATCTTGCTGTTTGAAAGCCCTGTTAATTGCGCTAACTCTTCCGTATCTTGTTCTAATAGATCACATAGAAACATTATCCCTAAATCTGAGAGGTGCCTTATAACGGCCTTATCTATCGTTCTCAAAACCGTTACTGGATATAGGTTTTTCCGCTCGATTATGTCTCTGATACTGCCGTTATTTGGATAATTCCAGCAAATCAACTTAATTCCCCGACATTTAGCGTACTTTTTCACGGCTTGCGAGGCTTTCGCGTTGCTTACAAACCAAACATTGTCAAGCTGCCTGCCTTTGCCCTTTTCCCAACCCTCCATCAGATCAAGAAAACGGGCATAGGTGAATAACATCTCTTTTAGTTCTATATGCTGCCCTTTCGTATTCCGATATTTGCATTCTATCATTGAGTGAATCTCTTCACCTTCTGAAGCTTTAACTGCAACCACATCAATCTCATGCTCCACGCATAGGCCTCTTACATTTTGTCGTAATTCGATCTTATAGTCGTATTTTTTGAGAAGCTCTCCAATGAAGGTTTCAAAAGGGTATCCGGTAGGTCCGAGACGCATAATGGCCTGTTTTAGACCATAACGACAAGCAGAATAGTGATCTCTCTTAGCCATTAGTTTGCAAGCCATATCCATAATTTTGTCTGTAGTTATCCCATCGTACATCTTCTTGGAGATGCTGTCCACTATTTCATCTGCCAGTCTCTTGGAGGCTCCTGCGCGCAACAGAGTTCTACGGATCTTGTTAGGTTGAAACTCTTCCATTTTCCCTGAGGCTTTTCTAACCAACATCTTGATTCCTCGAAAGCTAGAATCTTTTGGATTCTGTCGGCACAAAGGAGAGTAGCCTGTATAATTCTTATTATTGCCCCTAAAAAAGTCTTTACAGTAAGAGTCTTAGAGAATTTTACTAATTAGAAAATGGTCCCGCCGACCGGATTTGAACCGGTGACCCTTACTGAAGCATCACCAATTTCAGTAATACTTTCTCGGTGTCTGCTGTCTGAGCACAGGTTGAGATACACAAGACAGGACGTCAAGCGCTACAGCCGAGTGCTCTGCGACTAAGCTTTCGCCGCCGTAAGCTTCTGCTTATGGCTACGGCGGGTTGGCGGAACCATAGTTAATTGGTCAAGATTTTTTATTTAAACTTGTTGCTTCTGACAAGTGAAGAGTACCGTAGAAGAAAGTTTAAATAAGATTTGCTATAGCTAATTCTTAACGATGCCCGGGTGGTGTAGTCCGGTCTATCATCTGGGACTGTCAACATCATAAGTCCAGACAAGGCAGAGCTCCCAGGACTCGGGTTCAAATCCCGGCCCGGGCGCCACAATTATCAAAGAATTCTCCAGAAGGACATTGTGAAAAATCTAGTGCCTGAAGCAGCTTTACGATAAATTTATAAGGAATCGGTTCTTCCATTATGCCAACCTTGGCGCTTTTTACATAACTGCTTGTAACTGGAGGCACCCTAAGAAGTTGGCCAGTCCAATAAATCGCCTAGAAATGTCGCATGTTAGAAAAGCAGACGACCGTCTGAGGTGGAGCTATGGCTAGGGCAATTGATAGATGGGAATTGATGACAACTTTCTTTGAAGAAAAAGGATTAGTAAGACAGCATCTTGATTCGTATAACTCCTTCATTAAAGAAGGACTCCAGCAGATTGTAGAAGAAGTTGGTAGAATTGAGCCAGATATTGAAGGATTTTGTGTCGAATTTGGCAAGATTAGAGTAGAGGAGCCAAATGTTACCGAGGCCGATGGTTCAGTTAAGAAAGTAAGCCCAAGTGAGGCGCGTATCCGCAATCTGACATACTCGGCACCGATATACTTGGAAATGACTCCGGTACTCCAAGATTCAGAGACGGGTATTGAAGAACGTGGAGAAACAATCGACATCTACATCGGCAGAATACCTATTATGCTTAAATCGGAAAGATGCGGACTCGCTCACTTAAGTCCGGAGAATCTTGTAAAGGTTAACGAAGACCCGAGGGATCCGGGCGGCTATTTCATAGTCAACGGATCAGAACGAGTACTGGTTACTCAAGAGGATCTGGCGCCCAACAGAATCTTAACTGAAGAAGCAGGAAGCAGTAGTTCCGCAACTCACGTAGCAAAGGTATTCTCGACAGCTCGCGGCTTCAGGGCTCCTGTAACACTGGAAAGAACCAAAGACAATGAATTAAGGGTTTCCTTCCCGTCGATACCGGGAAAAATCCCCTTGATAATTCTTGTGCGGGCCTTAGGACTTATCACAGACAAGGAGGTCATCGAGACTTTCTCTGAAGATTTTGAGATTCGGCGTGAGCTCATCCCTACCCTTGAGGCAGCGGCACCCATATACGTCCCTAAGGATCGAGAGGAAACAAGGAGAAATGCCCTAGACTATATCGGCAGAAGGGTTGCCATCGGTCAAACCATCGAATATCGGTTAAGACGCGCAGAACAGGTTTTAGATCGCTATCTTCTTCCCCACATAGGTATGAGGCAAGAAGATCGAATTAGGAAGGCATATTATCTTACGCAAATGGCTCAAAGGCTTATTGAACTAATTTTGGGAAAAAGAGCCAAGGACGATAAAGATCATTATTCAAATAAAAGACTGAAGCTCGCAGGTGAGCTTCTAACAAGTCTGTTTCGGGTTGCATTTTTGAATCTTGTTAGAGACGTCAAATATCAGCTTGAACGAACTGCTGTTAGAGGTCGCAAGCCCAACATTCGTACGGCTGTACGAGCGGATGTGATAACAGAACGACTTAAACATGCATTAGCTACAGGGAACTGGGTCGGTGGAAAAGCAGGCGTAAGTCAGCTACTTGACAGAACAAACTATATATCAACGTTGAGCCATCTGAGAAGAATTGTTTCTCCTCTTAGCAGAAGTCAGCCTCATTTCGAGGCACGTGACCTTCATCCCACGCACTGGGGCCGGATATGTGTTGCTCCTTCAACCTTGGTAACGATGGCAGATAAGGTGACTCAAACTCCAATATCTGATTTAGAACAGAACTACTCGGAAAAGACGGTTGCAACGGTGAATCTGGCAGACTTCCGGATAGTTCCGTCAACACTACACGATTATCAGAAATTCTCACCAATTAAGCTAAATAAGAGAGTTTACAGGATAACAACAATTAGCGGAAGAACCATTGAGGCAACAGCAGATCATCCATTCTTCACACTTAGAGGATGGGTTTCTGGAAAAGATCTTAATGTTAATGATAAAGTCTTGGTATTCCCAGGCATCGAGCCGATCGAGATTGAACCCATATTGGAGTCTCAGGGTGAAATCCTATCGGAAAAGGAATTCCTTGAAGGTGAGTGGATAACCAAGCTAACAAGCTCGGAGAGAAAGCGATTAGCAGGATACGCTGAAGAATTAAAAGAAAAGGGGCTTCTGCCGCTCAAAAATACCAACCCCAAGTTGCCCATTGTCGCAAGATTGTTCGGATATATCATTACAGACGGCTCTGTTGGCAAGACAGTCGAGTTCTACTGTGGCTGTAGAGAGGATGTTAAAGACATCCAAACAGATCTCCTAGAGCTGGGCTTCAAACCCACAAGCATTAGCACAAAAATCGGGACCTTTCCGGTTGATGGAGAAGAATTGACTTATACTACAGAAAGAACCACAAAGGGAGGTTCTTTCCTATCCCTCATGCTGGCCTTGGGCTGTCCGAGAGGGAAAAGAGTGTCACAGCCGTCGGTTTTTCCAAAATGGGTTCCTAATTCAAGCCTTCTAGTTCAGCGAGAGTTCCTTGCGGGCTATCTTGGCGGTGATGGTTCAGCACCTCGATTCTACAGAAGATCTGAAGAGGATAGAAAAGATAGCTATAAGATCAAGCTGGATAGAATCGCAGGTCACAAGGAGAAAGAGTTCGCATCAACCTTGAGAGAATTCTTTGAAAAGATGCGGAATTCGTTTAGAAATTTCAACATTAAAACACTTGGGATCGGATCTAAATCCTTAGACGACGAGAAGATTCAGGTTGGTCTTCAGTTTTCCCAAGAGCATTCTAACATTGTGAAAATCGCTAAGTTGATCGGATTCAGGTACTGTAAAGAAAAGCAAAGCAAAGCGGCGTTGGTTCAAGAGTATTTGAACTACAAAGAATGGGAGATTTCAATTAGGTCGAAATATGTCCAAGAAGCAATCACGCTATTCAAGAATGGGGTGACAAAACGAGAGATTGCTAAGCATCTCTCACTAAAGTTCAACAGAAACATCACCCACAGAGCTATTGATGGACTTTTGCTGCGAATTGATGAGCGTAAGAAGCTTGTAATGCCTAAATCTTCCATGAATATCAACGACTTCCTCCTAGAAACTTGTGCAGACTTCGATAATGGATTCTTATATTTGCCTATCGATAGAATCGAGGAATCGCGCCTGGAAGATGTAAGGGATTTCACCACCGTTTCAAAGAATCATAACTTCATTGCAAACGGATTCTTAACACACAATTGTCCCAATGAGACCCCTGAGGGGCCCAACTGTGTTGTGCCCAACACCAGGGTTACCATCTCCGGAGGTAGTACGTATCAAATCGGAGACTTAGAAAAGGATGGAAAGTGGCGGCGCATTAGGTTGATGTCTTCAACTTGGAATGTGCCAAATAATCATCAAACAGACGCTATCTATCCAACAGTGGCGAGATTCATAAAAAACAAGGCTAACGGACGCCCATTTAAGCTCTATAACATCAAGACAGATACTGGTCGCACAATATCAGCGACAGCAGACCACCCATTCTATACCGACCAGGGTCGACTGGAAGCTAAGAGACTTACACATGGAACGAAAGCTGCCGTATTGCCTGCAGCGCTTCAGCGACCTGACTGGGGGTCGGAGGTCGGTGGTAATGATATTATCATAAGCGAAAAAGGAATTATTGAGGCTTGCCCACCGCACTCCAAAGTCCAGCTTCACTGTAACTTCCTGAAGAAGCTGGGATTGATCCCCCTCAGGAGAAGCGATCCACGTTATAGAATTCTGCTTCGTCTTTTGGCCTTCCTTTATGGTGATGGGCACTTATCTTTTAGGATCCGTGAGGGCAGGTCTGGTAAGCCCAAATCGGATGTTTCAGTTCATTTTGTCGGTCAAGTAGAAGACCTGAAAGATATTCAGACTGATATTGCCATGCTTGGCTTCCGAAGTTCCAAGATATACACTTCAAAGGCCGAATCTGTCCTTCCAGACAGAATAATTAAAGGCAAGACTTCCAAGATTGTATGTTACCAAAAACCCTTCTGGGTCCTTATGAAGGGGCTTGGTGCTCCTGTTGGAGATAAGCAAAAGCAAGATTTCTCCGTCCCCGAATGGCTTTTTAATGCATCCGGAGCGGAGATTAGAGAGTTTTTGGCTGCGTTTTTTGGATGTGAAATGCTTAAGCCGCTAGTTGACAAGAGAACAGGAAAGGTCTTTGTCCCTCCTTCCATCAAGATGTCAAAGGAAATCTCCATGATTGAGTCACTCCGAGAATTCTTTATGGACATAAAGAGACTGGCCGAACGTTTTGATATCCAGTTTCCTGAAAAAGTTATCACTCCTAAAGAAAAATTCGTACGTAAGGATGGGACAGTTACGCAAAAACTTCAATTGAACTTCTCGGGCTCAGTTGAAAACCTAGCCAAGCTATGGGGAAAGATTGGCTATACCTATAACAGAGAACGGGAATGTCTCGCTCAACGTGCTTATGGCTATCTACATAGGCATTTGATGGCTCGTTCTAAACGACAAGAAGCTGCAAGGTATGTTATGGGAAGAAGACGGGTGCTAGATGGAACTCCAACTGAAAAAGCGAGAATCATTATGAAGGAACTTAAAGATCTAGGACTACTTCAATTTGTTCGTCTTCACGATATCGTCAACTGGATAAAGACTCGTATAGAGCCCTCCTCAGCTCGTGTATCAGAGATAGATTCTCCATCATTTGATGAATGGGTAGCTCAAGCTGCGATGAATCTAGAAGGTGATGCTGGTCTAATCTGGGAGACTGTAGAAACTGTTAATATTAAGATTACCGAACCCTCTCAGATTGTTGAAGATGTGACCATGGCGGACAGAAATCATAACTTCTTTGTCAACGGTTTTCTAACCGGAAACTGTGGTCTCGTCAAGAATCTTGCCCTGATGGCCTACATCTCCGTCGGGACGGATGAGGGGGTTGTCGAAAATGTCCTGTTAAATCTCGGGGTTTATCCTGCAGAGGAGGTTATTAAAGACAAAACGAAGAGAGGAGCTCAAGTATTTCTGAACGGGAGGCTTGTCGGCGTTCATCCTAAGGCAAAGGAACTCGTCACAAAATTGAGAGCGATACGTAGAAAGGGGGAAATTGACGACGAGGTCAACGCAGCATATGACGCTGAAACCAACGAAGTTCAGATCAACTGTGACTCGGGAAGAGCCAGAAGACCTCTGATAATCGTAGAGGATGGCGTGCCTAAAATCAAGCCAGAGCAAATAGAGCAGTTGAGAAATAGGGAGATAGTGTTCAGTGACCTAGTGGCAAAAGGAATCGTGGAATATCTAGATTCAGAAGAGGAAGAGAACTCGTTTATTGCGCTTGACCCCAAGGATTTGACCCCTGAGCACACACATCTCGAAATAGCGCCTTCCGCGATACTTGGCATAACAGCATCAACGACACCCTTCCCTGAATATAACCAGTCTCCCCGTAATGTTTACCAAGCAGGAATGAGCAAGCAAGCCCTCGGAATCTATGCCACGAACTATCGACACAGAGTCGATACAAGAAGCCATCTCCTTCATTATCCTCAAAGACCGATTGTAGAGACTGAGGCAATGGACGCTGTAGGTTTTGCCAGCAGACCAGCTGGCCAGAATCTGATTGTGGCTGTCCTCAGCTTCCAAGGATACAACCTGGAAGATGCTCTAGTTATTAACAAGGCATCAATAGAACGAGGCGTTGGGAGAGGAACCTTTTTCAGATCATACGAGGCAGAAGAAAGGAAGTACCCTGGGGGTCAGGAGGATAGATTCGAAATTCCGGAAAAAAGTGTTCGTGGGTATCGTATAGCCGAAGCCTATCGCCACCTGTCTGAGGATGGTATCATTGAGCCCGAAATGGAAGTAACAGGTGGTGATGTGTTGATAGGACGATCAAGCCCTCCGAGGTTTCTTGAAGAGTATTCCGAATTTGAAGCCATCTCGCCGATAAGGCGCGAGACCTCGATAAACATGAGACATGGCGAAAGGGGTGTGGTCGATACTGTTATACTTTCTGAAACGATGGACGGGAGTAAGTTAATCAAGATTAAAGTTAGGGATCAACGGATACCTGAACTCGGAGACAAGTTTGCGTCCAGACATGGCCAAAAAGGAGTTATTGGTTTAATAGTTCCACAGGAAGATATGCCTTTTACAGGAGAGGGGATAGTACCAGATCTCATAGTAAACCCGCACGCAATACCGTCCCGTATGACGGTTGGACAGATAATGGAGGGGTTGGCAGGAAAGGTTGGTGCCCTCAGAGGAGATGTAGAAGGAATTAACGGCAACGCGTTTAGCGGGGAAAAAGGAGAAGTCCTTTTTAAGATGCTCAAAGAATTGGGCTTTAAGCCCACTGGACGCGAAGTAATGTACGATGGAATGACTGGCAGAAAATACATCGTAGACGTTTTTATGGCTGTCGTATACTACCAGAAACTGCACCACATGGTTGCAGATAAGATGCACGCCCGTGCTCGCGGTCCTGTACAGATATTGACCAGACAACCGACGGAGGGTAGAGCAAGAGAAGGTGGACTACGCTTCGGTGAAATGGAACGGGACTGTCTAATAGGGCACGGTGCAGCATTGGTCTTGAAAGAACGGTTACTTGATGAATCGGATAAATACAATATGCTGATCTGCGAAAACTGTGGCACCATTGGTGTCTATGACAGGAATAAAGACAGATACTATTGTCCTATTTGTGGAGATAAGGGGAAGGTCTCACAGGTTTCAGTTTCTTATGCCTTCAAACTTTTGCTCCAAGAACTCATGTCTTTCGATTTCCCCTGAATGGGGCCATTACTGAATCCCCCCCCTCAGGCGCTATCCCTTCTTTTTTCAAAGTTTTGACTAAAGTCAGCAAAATTATTTTTATATCCAGAAATAATGAATAATTGTCAACATACCAAACGTCATACTCAAATCGTTGTTGCCAATCAAGAGAATTTCTGCCTTTAACTTGGGCCCAACCCGAGATTCCAGGTTTGACTTCATGTCTTCGCGCCTGCTCAGGTGAATACAAAG
>JBHLPL010000119.1:0-5455 GCA_048939465.1 Promethearchaeota archaeon
GCACTCCGGTCCTCGCCGCGGCCGCGTGCATCAGGCGCTGGTATTCCTTGCCAAAGAGCCCGTCGGCTTCGTCGACCCATCGCTCCTCGAAGCCGAAGGTATCGGTCGCCATGGCGATATATCCAGCTTGAACCAGTCGTTCTGTACTACCCGATTCTAACAAACATGCAACATGAGGAGGAGCAAAATAAAATGAAAACTCGAAAGCTGGTTTTACTGCCTCGAATCCTATCTCTGCCACATTAACATCTTGTCTTACCCCGTATTTTGAGCAGCCAACACCTATAATTGCAACTCTCCTCATCTAAATCCTCCTTCAACTTTGATAGTAAGGATAATCCTTCTTTATCCCTTAAGAATCTTACATCTTTCTGCGCAAGAAGCCCCTCATCCTGAGGATGGATAGTTTACATGTTTTGCTAATGTCATCTATATTGAGCAAGACTCATTTCAGCGTCGCCTGTTAAAGAGGGCAAAAAACCCCCAAAAAATAGAAGATGAGATTTGAAACCTACTATCTATAAGGCGCATATTCTCTTCCAAGTAAGCTCATTCCTATCGTAAGCTTCTGAGCCTCCATTGTCCCTTCAGCCATACCCATTCCAAAGGCGTTTCTAACAGCCATGTGCACATCAAACTCTGTCGTGGTTCCAGTTGCGCCGTGCCAATTCATTACATCTATGCAGGCCTTGCCGCAGTCCATGGACGCCACTAGCTTAGCTTCTGAAGCAGCCATTGAGACTTCAAAGGAAGTAAAACGTCCGCTCTTGTCCATTTCTTCATGCATCCAAGCTGCCCTGTAGGTTAACCATCTTGCAGCTTCCCATCTAGCGTAGTCCTCAGCCAGTTGGAACTGTAATGCCTCAAAACTACCTATTGCACGACCAAAAGCCTTGCGTTGTTGAAGATAATCTATGCCCATCTCTAAAACTCTCTTTGTAGCCCCAATCATACCCATAGTCACAGGAATCCTTGTGGTAACGAAGCTTTCCATCGTAAGGTAGATTCCTTTATTCTCCTCACCTATGAGATGATGGCCCGGAACTCTGACATTTTCAAATACTATTCCACCTAATGGTAACCCTATTGTTTCAAACTCCAATGTCTTTATTCCTTCGCTATTTATGGGGACATAAATGACACTCATACCCTTGTATCCGAGTTCAGGTGTTGTTTTTCCAGTAACGAGGTGACCTCCACCAAGCAGTACAGCTTCAGCCACATCACTCAGGTATTGTTTTTCTCCATTTACGATATAGTCATCTCCGTCCTTCTTCATGGTGGTCTTGATTGCGGCCACATTGGTTCCGCAACCAGGCTCCGTTGCGGCAACCCCTAATACCGCCTCCCCCTTAACGATTTTCGGCAAAAGCTCTTCCTTGAGTTGGTCGGTTCCAAACTTAGCGAGCGTGTAGCCTTCGGTGAAGTTGAGCAAAAGAGGTATTATCGATCTGCCGCTCAGGTCCGCTCTGGCCAATTCTTCTATTGCAATTACACAGGTAATCCAGTCAGCACCAGCTCCGCCATATTCCTGGGGAATCTTTAGGCCTGGCAAGCCAAAATCCGTGAGTGTCTTATAGACTTCCTTTGAAACACTTTTATCCTTAAACATCTCAGTGGCTACTCCTGAAATGTTCTTCTCCAGATACTCCCTTAAGGACTTCCTAAATATTTCTTGCTCTTCGGTAAAGCCAAAATCTGGCATCACCAATCCTCCTGTTCTTTGAAACCTTCTATGATACTGTTGTCATTGAAAAGCTTTTTCTATGCCACTATTAGAAAAACTTATGAATAACCTAAATAAACAGCTTCAAGAGGTCTCACGAGCTGTGAGGTAATCCAAATGGACATTCTCGTCTGCATTAAGCAAGTTCCCGAAGTTACTGAAGTGAAACTTGATCCGGTGACCCACACTTTGATAAGAGAAGGTGTTCCGAGTATTGTGAACCCTTTTGATGAGATCGCGGTTGAAGAGGCAATCAGGATTAAGGAGAAGCATGGTGGTGAGGTTACAATCATTACCATGGGTCCTCCGCAAGCAAGGGATGCCCTCCTCAAGTGTTTGGCGATGGGAGCGGATAAGGCGATACTCATAACCGATAGGGCATTTGCAGGATCGGATACCTGGGCCACTTCATATACGTTATCCTTGGCTGTAAGAAAACTGAAATACGATATCATCTTCTGCGGTCAGCGGGCCATAGACGGGGATACAGCTCAGGTTGGTCCTGGACTTGCAGAGCATTTAGGCATTCCCCAGATATCTCGTGTAAAAAAAGTTGAAATCGACCCGAAAAAGAGAAAGCTAATTGCCCACAGAGAATCTGATGAGGGTTACGAAGTAGTTGAGGCAAAGCTTCCTGTGCTGATGATGGCTCTCAAGGGATTAAATGAACCTAGACTGCCTTCGATTATGGGGATAATGTCTGCGAAAAAGAAGGAAATTCATGAAATGCATGCAGAAGACATAGATGGAGATCCCGATAATTTTGGACTAAAAGGCTCACCGACTGAAGTCATCAGGACTTTCAGTCCCGAGAAGAAAAGCAGAGGAATGATTATCCAAGGTGAAGATCCAGATCAGGCTGCCAAAAAGCTTGCTAGGATTCTTATTGATGAAAGCATTGTATGAAATTTCGAGAGAAGTGACAGGTAATGATCAGAGTAATTTTAGATAAATGCACCGGATGCGGTCTATGTGTGCCGTCTTGCCCTTTTGGGGTAATAGAAATCGTGGATAAGAAAGCTAAGATACACCTGGAGGGCTGTACTCTTTGTAATGCTTGTGTTGTTACATGCCCATTTGGAGCGATAGTGATTGAACGAGAGAAGGTTATTACTGATTTTTCCCGATATAGGGGCATCTGGATACTTGTGGAACACCACGAAGGCAAGATACGCGATACAACCTTAGAGCTCTTAACACAAGGAAGGAGGCTTGCCAGTGAGGTTGGGGAGGAGCTTGCAGCCGTTCTAATTGGTAAAGACGTGTCCAACATGGTAGAGACTTTAGCCGCCTACGGTGCCGATAAAGTATACCTTGTGGAACATGAGGAACTGGAAAGATTCACCGCTGATGGATATGGTACAGTCTTGACAGCTCTCATAACCAAGTACAAGCCATCAATTGTACTGTATGGGGCAACACTAACTGGCCGTGAACTTGCTCCTGTCGTTGCCATTAGGGTTCGGGCTGGATTGACCGCAGACTGCACAAAGGTGAGCATAAATGAAGATAAGTTGCTGCTTCAGACAAGACCCGCTTTTGGTGGAAACGTTATGGCGTCAATAGTCTGCCCGCGTACTCGCCCCCAGATGGCGACTGTTCGTCCACATGTTATCAAAAAGGGAGAACCTGACTTCGCAAGAAAAGCGGAGGTAGTACGCGAGGTAGTTGACATAAGTCCGAAGCTTATTCGGGCGAAGATCCTTGAGGTCATAAAGGAAGTAGTTGATAAGTCTGCAAACCTCGAGGAGGCAGACATCATAGTTTCTGGAGGTAGAGGTCTCGGCGCACCAGAGAACTTCAGACTCATAGAGGAGCTTGCGAGTGTAATGGGTGCAGCGGTTGGTGCCTCTCGCTCAGCAGTGGATGCAGGATGGAAGCCACACCACCACCAAGTCGGATTAACCGGCAAGACCGTAGCTCCAAAACTCTATATGGCCATAGGGATATCTGGTGCTATTCAACACCTAGTGGGCATGCAGACGTCCGATATCATAGTTGCTATCAACAAAGATCCCGAAGCTCCCATTTTTGATGTGGCCACCTATGGCATTGTTGCGGATCTATTCGACGTAGTTCCTGTTCTCACAGAAGAGCTACGCAAGAGTCTGGGTGACAGAGGTAACGGTAAGTGAATGACCAAGGACTATTGGGGGTTGAAGAATGGTAGATATCATAGTTTGTGTGAAACAAGCTTTGGACGTAGCTGATCTAAAAGTAGATCCCAGTACCAGAAAGCCAAAAGTTGAGGAGACCCCGAGAAAAATCAGTGATTTTGATAAGAACGCTCTGGAAGAAGCGGTAAGGCTCAAAGAGAAACACGGGGGAAAAATATCTGTGGTTACTCTAGGCGGATTAAAGCTGACGGAGACGGTTAAGGAAACACTTGCAATTGGCGCAGATGAAGCCTATATTTTGGACGATCAAGCCTTTGGATGGCTAGACACCCTAGCCACTGCTCAGGTTCTGGCTGCTGCCATAAGAAAGATTGGAGAGTGGGATCTTATTCTCTGCGGTGAAGCCTCAATTGATGGCTATTCGGCTCAGGTCGGACCTCGAGTAGCAGAGGAATTGAACATACCACAAATGACCTATGCAAGAAGCGTTACTCTAGATGGAAATAAAGTAGTAGTCGAAAGAAGCTTGGAGGATTCCTATGAAACTGTGGAGGCAAAAATGCCTGCACTAGTTACCGTTATAAAAGAGATTAATGAACCGCGGCTACCCACCCTAATTCAAATAATGGGCGCAGCCAAGAAGCCTATGACAACTTGGAACGCTTATGATTTAGGAGTCCCAGAAGATATCAGCGAATCTGTGTCAGCTGTGAAAATTCTGGGAGTAACGGCTCCAAAAATGGAGCGAAAGAATGTGATTTTCAAGGGAGAAGTCGACGAAGCCGTCGACCAACTGGTTAAGACTCTGGCAAAGGAAGGCCTCATAAGGTGATTGGAATGGTTGATGATAAGATTTGGGTATTTTCCGAAGATAAGAATGTTGCTTTAGAGCTACTGGCAAAAGGCCGAGAACTCGCTGATGATCTTAAGTGTAAACTTGCTTTTATTCTGTTGGGCAGCGATGTAAAAAGGGAGGCAGATGAATACATAGCTTCTGGAGCTGATACGATCTATATCAAAGACGATCCTGTACTGGCACAGTTTTACGTGGAACCGTACAAAAGTGTGATAGCGGGTCTTGCGAAGGAGAAGAATCCGTCTATGATTCTCGTTGGAGGTACTAGAAGAGGTAAGGAACTTGCCCCCAGAGTTGCTCAAAATCTGGAAACTGGTTGTATTACAGATTGTATAGAATTGCGTGTAGAAGATTCCAAGCTTGTTGCGGAGCGTCTTATGTATGGTGGGAATGCTGTTGCAACGGGAAGTTTCAGAAAAGAGCCACAAGTGGCAATCGTACCTCCGCGACGATTTGAGAAACTGCCAAAAGACGACTCCAGAAAAGGAGAGATTGTCGAAATCGACGTCTCAATAGAAGATCCAAGAACGAAGATTGTTGAGACCAAGGAACGAGAGATCGGTGGCGTGAGAATTGAAGATGCTAGGATAATCGTTTCTGCAGGAAGGGGTTTCAAAAAGAAGGAGGACCTCGAGCTAATAAGAGAGCTGGCCAAGCTTCTTGAAGGAGAGGTTGGCAGATCTAGGCCACTCGCAGCCGACCTGAAGTGGCTGTCTGAGGATCACTGGGTTGGTTTATCAGGTCACAAGGTGAAAC